>NZ_AZRK01000022.1 GCF_002895485.1 Petrotoga sp. 9PWA.NaAc.5.4 | reverse complement strand
TTTCCAATTTGCTTTGGTTCTTTCCTTTCCTTGGCTTTCCTTCAATACCTTCATAAAACTTTTTCCCTTTCCCTTCATCAATCCCATACATCCTTGCTAATTCAGAAAAGTTCGGCTTCATTCCCATCACCTTTATTATTTCTATTTGCTTTTTTAATTCTTTCATCTTTGGTATCCTTCTCCTCCTTTTCTTTCTATTCCCTCTCCTAAAGAAGGATACCATTTTTATGTTCATTTCTGTACATTTTTATTTGCAACTTTTTATACCTTTTTATTTTATCATTTACAAGGAAGGATTATCAGCGTAGTTAATAGCAGCTTCAAATAAATCCCAAAGGTTAGGAATGTCATCTTCTTTTCTTTGACTTTTCCTTGGGAAAAATCTTGTGAATAAAGGGGGTACAAAAGTAACGCCCGCGAATTCAGAAGGAACAATCTCATCAATTTCAAAAATTTCTTTGATATTTTTTAAAATAGTTATACGGTTATTCATTTTAATTTGTCTGTTAAAAGCTGAAAAAACGGTAAAAGGACAAATGTCATCAAAAAGTTCTCCATTTTCCATAAAAGGATTTTTTAAATTAGATTTATCAAAAACTTTGTCAATCAATTTTATAAGATTTGTCCTGTCATTTTTATATTCTAACAACTTATCCGCAAACTTCATATAAAAATTTGTCCATTCAAAAGAGGGATTCTTTGCATTTTTAGAAATTTTAATCACCTTCCTTAATTTCTATAATTTTATAGCTTCTTCTATTTTTTCTAATTGTTTCATATAATTTTCTATGGTTATTTTTATTTCTTGATATTTTTCTAAGTTATCTATCTTATTTTGAATGTCTTCATGACTTTCTAACATTTTTGTCTTTGTTTTGGTGTTTATGTCTTTTAGAAAATTATTTATTAAAACATTCAACAAGTCTTTAATTTTTTCTTCTTGGAGCACAATTTTTTCGCTATCCAAAATATGGTTTTGATAAACTAAATTAAAATACTCATTTAATATCTTATTTGGCTGGGTTTCCTCTTTGTTGAATTTATTACTTACTAACGGAGTTTTCATTTTGCATCCACTGCTTTTAATATATTATAGCCCAATTGAAAAAAATATGCAAAAATTGTTATTTATTAATTAATAATTTTATAGTTTGTGATTTATATGATTTAAGTGTGATCAAAAACAGTATATGAACGTAAAAGAGAAGATAGTGTAAGTCAATTTATTCAACTTTAAATGATTTAAAAAATTATATTATATGAGAAGTTCCTGAAATTAGCAAAATAAGTATAAACTCTTAATAAAGTATTAAATCAATTTTTCTTTTATGAATTTTATAATACAAGATTTAGTTCTAAAATAATAAAGACGCTCATAGGAGCGTCATCATTATAAATTTCTCATGGGTAGTTAAGAATTATACACAGTATGCTAATAACCTTATATTTAGTTTTCATTCCTTATTAGAACAGAAAAATAAACCAAGAAATTTAATTTCAACGCAGGTAGTTGAAGCCGGAGTAGACTTGGATTTTGACTATGTATTTAAAGATTTATCACCCTTTGATAGTATAGTTCAAGCAGCGGGAAGATGTAACAGAAATATGAAGAGTGAAATTGGAGATATCTATGTTATGGAAATAATAGATGAAAATAATATTCAAGGAAGATCCTATGGATCTTATGTATATGATAGTATCTCTCTTGGGATTACAAAAGAGATACTATTCGAACACAAAAATTTCTTAGAAAAAGATGTACAGGAACTATTAGATGAATATTATATCCGTTTATCAAATCAAAAGTATCAAAAAGGACCTTGGTATGAAATAAAAGAAGGAAACTGGGGTAATTATGTTCCGTTGATTGAAGAAAATCTACACGAAGATATCGTTTTTGTTGATGTGGATGGTACTGTATCAAATATTCTTCATGAAATAGAAGAGTTACAGCATAATTTAGAAAACTTAGATACAAAAAAGCGTTTATGGAAGTACCTTGAAAACTATTCAATAAATGTAACTAAAGAAGAAATAAAAAAGTGGGACGACTTCTACAATCAAGTTTTTTTATGTGAAGATAAAAAGATTGAATATAAGGGTAATGGAATTTGGCTAATAAGAACATCCGCCATTGGAGAAGTCTATTCTCCTGAATTAGGATTTATTCCATATGAATTGAAAGATGATATTTATGGATGAAGATATTGTAACTGGATATTCAGTTTTAGCTTATACTGTTTGCAAGAGAGAAGCCTGGTTTGTGCTGCGAAGGTTTAAGCCCGAACAAGACAATCCTTACATAGAATTAGGAAGATACTTGCATAAAATTCATACGAAGGAAAAGGCGAAAAAGAAATAAAACTGCCAGGAGCAGTAATTGACCTAATTTGGAATGATAAAAAGTGTACCATCTCGAAAAAAATGGAAGAAATGATAAAAAAAGTAGACAAAGTTAAAAGTGTTAATGAATTAATGGCACTTGAAGGGGAAATTACAGAAGCTAAATTTGAAATACTCAAACGCCAAATAAAAAAGATTACGAAGGAAGAAGAAGATAGTATCACTTGGTATATCTTTGAATCGAGAAAAATCTTTAGAAAAGAAACTTTTGGAATAGAAAAAGGTGAACCTCAAGATTTAATATTTTGAAAAGGTCTATAATGAACTGGGCCGTTGTTATTTGGAGATTATATTAGTTCGATTATGGATAATTAAGAATCTAAAATTATAATTTACTATTTATATAAAACGGGTAGGATACAAACATTTTTTTAAAATGTGATATAATTATATATAAAGATTAAACGGGGGAGGCTTTGCCTCCCACTTGTTTTATTTGGAGGTGAACTTTTTGGTAAATCAAGAAAACTCTTTTGATGTAATTGTTGTAGGAGCAGGTCATGCAGGAATTGAGGCTGCTTTTGCTTGTGCGAAAATGAATATGAATACATTACTTTTAAATATAAATTTAGATACTGTTGGATGGGCTCCTTGTAATCCTGCAATAGGAGGACCCGCTAAAGGAATTGTCACAAGGGAAATAGATGCATTGGGAGGATTGCAAGCCAAAGTTGCTGATGAAACTGCTATAAATATGCGTATGCTCAATACGAGCAAAGGAATAGCAGTAAGAGCTCTAAGAGCACAAATTGATAAATATGATTATTCTAAAAAAATGAAAGAAATTTTAGAAAACACTCCTAATTTAACACTCAGGTATGGAATCGTTAAAAAAATTTTGACAGAAAATGGAAAAGTAACTGGTCTGGAAACTGAATTAGGTATGAATTATTTATCTAAAGCAATCATACTAACAACAGGAACTTTTCTTAGAGGTAGACTTTTCATTGGAAGAAATACTTTTGAATCTGGAAGGATGGGGGAACTTCCCGCTAATTCTTTAACGTCTTCTCTTATAGAACTTGGCTTAGAAATTGGAAGATTTAAAACTGGAACACCCGCAAGGGTAAGAAAAAACTCTATAGATTTTTCTAAATTTGAGATTCAAGAAACATCGGATGAACCCTTAAATTTTTCATATTGGAGTGAACCAAAAGTTTTATCTAAGGATTATCCTTGTTATCTTGGAAGAACTAATTCAAAAACTCATGAGATCATTCATAAATATATAAAATTTTCGCCACTTTATGGAGACGTGAAATTAATCTCAGGTAAAGGTCCAAGGTACTGCCCATCTATAGAAGATAAAGTTATGAAATTTGGAAAAGATTCTCATCAATTTTTTCTTGAACCGGAATCGAAACACTCAAGTGAAATATATTTAAATGGATTGAGTACTAGTCTACCTTTTGAAGCTCAAATTGAGATGTTAAAAACAATACCTGGCCTGGAAAATGTTGTTATTGAAAGACCTGCTTACGCCGTAGAATATGATTTTGTATTTCCTAACCAACTAAAGCATAGTCTTGAGTGTAAAAATATTGCTGGTTTATTTTTAGCAGGACAAATAAATGGCACAAGTGGATACGAAGAAGCTGCTGGTCAAGGTATTTTAGCAGGAATAAACGCCGCTTTGAAAATAAGAAACGAAGAGCCTTTTGTACTTGATAGGTCAGAAGCTTATTTAGGAGTACTTGTTGATGATCTTATTACTAAAGGTGTAGATGAACCTTATCGTTTGTTAACTTCAAGGGCTGAATATAGATTATTATTAAGACATGACAATGCTCATTTAAGGTTGTATAAGTATGGTTATAAATATGGCTTATTGAGCAGAGACCAGTATGAAAAATTATTACAATTTGAAAATAAGATAAACTACCACGTGGAAAGATTAAAAAATTTAAAACTTCAGCCCGGACAAATTAATAATATTTTAATGGAAAAAGGAACTTCTAAAATTTCTCAAATCACTAAATTTGGTGACATTTTGAAAAGGCCGGAAATTTTATATTATGATGTGAGACATTTAGATCTTGAACCAATTGATGAAAAAGAAGTTATAGAACAAATTGACATTTATTTTAAATATGAAGGATATCTTAATAGAATGAATGAGGATGTTTTAAAAATGAAAGAGTTGGAAAATGAAAGAATCCCAAAAAATATCAATTATGACGAAGTAAGTAATCTCGCTTTTGAAGCTAAGGAAAAGCTAAAGAATATCAAACCAGAAACATTGGGGCAAATGTCAAGAATTCCGGGAATAAATCCCGCAGATGTAATTAATTTAAATATTTATTTAAAACTAAAGAATAAATCTAATTAAATACAACAATAAAAAACGGGGTAGTTTAAACTACCCCTAAGTTTATAAGATTTGAGTTACTCGTTTCTTTGTGCGAGTAATAATTTATTATTTTATTGTATATTTGAGTAAAAAGACATCTTTATCTTTATCTGCTCCCAAATCAGCAGATTGAGAATATCCAGCAACATATAAATTACCTTTTTGGTCTATATCTAATGAAAATGCCACATCATCTCCAAACCCACCAAGAGATTTAGCATTTAACAAATTTCCAGCGCTATCGTATTCTAAAATTACAACATCTTTGTCACCATTTAAGTTAGTAATATAACCAGCCACGTAAATATTACCGTTTGGCCCTAATTTAACAGAATAGCCGTGATCACTCTCAACGTCTCCATAGAAAGATTCCCACAGTATATTACCTTCTTCATTAAATTTTACTACGTAAATATCCGACCATGCCGTAGCCCAAGAACCTTCATAACCTACTGCTACATATCCGCCCGGTACTTCAACAACATCAAATCCGCGAGCATAATCTCTTGGAGCAAAAACTTTTGTCCAAATCTCTTCCCCTTCACTATCTACCATAGTTAGGTAAAATTTAGTTAAATTTTCGAATATTTGAACTATAGTCCCCGCAATTATAAAATTCCCTTTTGAAGTTTCTTTTATACTTAAAGGTTTTGTGTCACTTCCCGGAACAAAATAAGCCAACCATTTATCATATACAACATTACCTTGCTTATCTAATTTGACAATTTTGCCTCTCATATTCAGAGTATCTGGATCTGAACCATAGCCTATTACCACAAAACCATCTTCTACTTCCACACCTGCACTACCTTTGTCTACACCCAATTTGTCAAGGTTAGTTGTAAACTTATTAGACCCAATCTTAGTTACATAGATATCAGAATCTTTGCCATAAGAACCGGAAGTTCCAACTAAAAACAAATCACCGTCTTTTGTGACAGTTCCGTAACTTAGCCAGTCATTATAGCGACCACCTATTCTATTTTCATAAACTTTATTTCCATCTTTATCAAACTTTAAAATCAACATATCTTCGTCAAATCCTTTTTCATCGGAATAACCAAACAAATATACACCATCTTCAACAGCTTTTACACTGAATATCTCTTGTGCTCCTGGAAGAGAATAAACCCTTCCCCAATCTAAATTCAAAGATGCCATAGAAATAAAAGATACACCTAATACTAACATTAATACTGATAAAATTTTGGTTTTCACCACAATCCCTCCTATCTTTTATAAAATTATTGTATTATTCTCTTAGAAATTATAAATTTAAATCATAGAAGTTGCAAAAAATCAACCTCATTTGATTATAACATATAAAAACAAAAAATTCCATACTATTTTTTTATATTATACTAAATTTTTTACCTAAATACTCAAATTTTTCTAAAGCAAAATCTAAATCTTCTTTAGAGTGCACTGCACTTATCATTACCCTTATTCTTGCCTTACCCTTAGGTACTGTTGGGTAAACGATAGCAGAAGCAAAGATACCTTTTTCATACAATTCAAAACTAAATTCTTTTGTCTTCTTTTCATCATATATCATTACAGGAGTAATCGGAGTTTCTGTAACTCCTATATCATATCCCATATCTTTAATTTTTTGTTGAAAATATCTTGCGTTATCCCACAATCTATTAACTAATTGTTCAGACTCCGATAATATATTAACGGCTTCTAAAGCTGCGCCAGTCTCAGCAGGAGATAAAGAACTTGAGAACAAAAAAGGTCGGGCTCGTTGCTTCAAAAAATCAATAAGTTGTTTTTTACCGGAAATAAAACCTCCTACAATTCCAAAAGCTTTGGATAAAGTACCTATTTCAATGTCAACTTCATCCGTTAAATTAAAATGATCTGCAATTCCTCTACCGTTTTTGCCTAAAACTCCTTCTCCATGAGCATCATCTATCATCACTAAAGCATCATATTTTTTAGCTAATTCCACAATTCCTGGTAATGGTGCAATATCACCATCCATACTGAAAACCCCGTCGGTAATTATCAATTTTCTTCTGCAATTAGCCGCTTGTTTCAGCTGCTCTTCTAATGAATTTAAATCTTTATGTTTCCATACATATCTTTTAGCTTTTGATAGTCTTACACCATCGATTATGCTTGCATGGTTAAGTTCGTCAGACAAAATAGCATCTTCTTCAGATGTAATTGTTGGAATGACTGCTTGATTTGCATTGAATCCTGATTGTACTACTAACGTTGCTTCTACTTTTTTAAATTCCGCTAATTTTTTTTCTAATTCTTCGTGTATCTTCATAGTTCCAGCTATTGTCCTTACGGCTCCTGGTCCGACTCCCCATTTTTCAATAGCTTTTATTGCGGCATCTTTTAACCTTTTGTCATTAGCGAGTCCTAAATAGTTATTGGAACATAGATTTAAAAACTTTTTATCGTTAATATTTATCCATGCCCCTTGGGGACCTTCTAAGGTTCTAATAGTAACAAGTAAACCTGATTGTTCAAGGTCTTCCATTTCTTGTTTAAGTTGATCGTAAAAATTCATTTTCTTACCTCCTTTCATTTTTAACGTTTACTCACTTTATAAATTCTAAAATTCATATTTTATCAATAGTTTAATGTTTAACTTTTTATAAAATATCTTCATAATTGTAATTTTGATCTGTTCTCTATTTTTTAGCTTTTTCGGTACTTTGTTTTTCATTTTTAAAACAAAAGATTTAAACATTTTATAGTAGACGTGTATAATGAAAGGCTTTACTGTGAAAAATTTAAAACAATCTTGCCACTCATTCCACTACTCATTAGTTCAAAAGCTTCTTCATAATCCATAAAATCAAAGTTATGAGTAACTATCTTACTCAAATCCAATTTCTTATATTTTAACCATGAAGCTGCTAAATACCAGGTTTCAAACATTTTTCTACCTGTAATAGTCTGTATAGTCAGATTTTTAAAAACAGCTGTATTCATATCAAAATTTATTTTTTCTGTAGGAAAGACCCCCAAAATTGAAGCAACACCAGTGTTTTTTAATGATTTTATGCCTTCATTCAATGCATTTTCGTTCCCAGACATTTCTAAAAATACATCTACGCCTAAGCCATCAGTTAATTTGTCAATTTCTTCAACTAAAGAGTTTTTAGAAGGATTTATAACTAAATTGGCTCCTAATTTTTGTGCCATTTTAATTCTGTACTCAGATACTTCACTAACAACTATAAAAGATGCGCCGGATATTTTTGCTATTTCGATAGCCATAGCTCCAATTGGACCAGCACCTGTTATTAAAACTATCTTTCCTCTAAGATCGGCAACTGTTGTGGTAAATAAAGCGTTCCCCAGTGGTTCCATTACTGAGGCATATTGTAAGGGAATACTGTCATCTATTTTTAATAAAACCTTATCTGGTAATACAGTATATTCAGAAAAAACTCCGTCTCTATCGACTCCTAATATTTGAAGATTTTGACAAACATGCATGTTTCCATTTCTACAATGATAACAGTAACCACAAGGGATATGGCTATCTCCAACGACTAAATCATTTGGTTTTACATTTTTAACTTCTGAACCTGTTTCTATAACTCTTCCTACAAACTCATGTCCATCTATTTGAGGAAGTTTTTTGATTCTATTTTTTGCCCAATCGTCCCATTTATAAATATGAACATCTGTTCCACATATGGAAGCCTTTAATACTTTGATTTTTACATCATGCGGAGAATTAATAATCGGTTCTTTAATTTCCACCAATGAAAATCCTTTTTGGGGTTCTTTTTTTACAATAGCTTTCACTTATATTCACTCTCCTAATTGATAGGATAATAACTTTCATATATAGTGTAACGCATAATGAAAAATTTTTCAAATCATTGGGGAGTTATTAATACTCAATTATTTCTAATTTAAAGCGATCAGAACCGAATAATATGAAATAATTAAAAAATTCAAAAGATTATTAATAATTATCTTTCATAAACTATTTTACCTTCTATAATAGTCTTTTCGACATAACTTTTAAATTCAAATGGATGACCACTCCAAATGACTAAATCAGCATCTTTCCCTGCATCAATTGTTCCTACCCTACTATCTATTTTTAATATTTTAGCTGGATTTATGGTTAACATCTTTAAAAGATCTTCTTCTTTCGCACCATATCTTAACGCTGTGGCCGCTTGAATAGAAGCATATTCTAAGTGTATAACTGGATGATCACACATTAAAGAACATAATATGCCTTTTTCGTTTATTATAGATATAGATTCAAAACTCATATCTCTTGTTTCTAATTTTGTTCTAAAACCTAATAAAGGGCCTAATATTAGCGGAATATTTTTTTCTTTTATGTAATCTGCAATTTTATAAGCTTCTGTAGCATGCTCTATAATAAGATCAAAATTAAACTCTTCTGCCAATCTTATGGCTGTTAATATATCGTCTTTCCTATGTGCGTGTATTCGTGCAGGAATTTCTTTTTTTAAAACTTTTTCGCCTATTTCATATTTTATATCAATCTCACTAAAATCTTTTCCGTCTTTTTTTGCTAATTCTTTTTTCTTCATATAGTTTTTTACTTTTATGAAATAATCTCTAATTATGGCTGCATTTCCGAGCCTGGTTGAAGGAATTTTGTTTGTAGAACCGTACACTCTTTTAGGATTTTCACCTAAAGCCATTTTTAAACCAGCAGGCTCCCTAATTATTGATTCATCAGTAATCTGAGAATTAAATTTAACAATTGCTCCCTGTCCACCTATTGGATTAGCACTACCAGGTACTATCATAACAGTAGTTACGCCTCCAGCTAATGCTCTTTTGATTGCAGCATCTTCTGGATAAAAGGCATCTATAGCTCTCACTTGTGAAGTTACCGGATCTGTTGCTTCATTGCCATCTTGATAAGATCCTCCAACACCTTCTTCAAACAATCCTATGTGAGAATGAGCATCGATGAAACCTGGGAAAATATATTTTTCGCTTGCATCTATTATTTCAGCGGAACTCTCTTCAATATTTTCTGATATCTTAGAAATTTTGCCATTCTCAATTAAAATGTCTCCTACAAATGGTTTTTTTGAAACGGGAAATATCTTACCTTTTTTAAGTAACAAATTATGCATGTAATTATGCCTCCTTTATGATTTTAATTTCATCTGCTTTAAAAATTATAAAATTCACATTTTATAGAGATAATTTAGAGTTTATCTTTTTCGATAAGCATATGGAAGGAGAGAAGGGGGCTCCGCCCTGGACCCACTTTAAATTCAAAAGCTCATTTTTAAAAACTTCTCATTTCTAAAATACCTATACAGTTAATACTAAACCCACTTTAAATTCAAAAGATTATTTTCTAAAATCTTATTTATAAAATGCTTATGCAATTCTAATTTTGATAAATTACCTATATTTTTAAGTTCTTAGGTACGTATATCTAAGGAGGGAGGAGGGCTCCGCCCTGGACCCACTTTAAATTCAAATGCTCATTTTTAAAAATTTCTCATTTCTAAAGTACCTATACAGTTAATACTAAACCCACTTTAAATTCAAAAGCTTGTTTTCTAAAAATCTTTATTTATAAAATGCTTATGTAATTCTAATTTTGACAAATTAACTATTTTTTAGCTTCTTTGGTACTCGTAGCAAAGTAAGGGGGAGGGGGGCTCCGCCCTGGACCCACTTTAAATTCAAAAGCTCATTTTTAAAAATTTCTCATTTCTAAAGCACCTATACAGTTAATACTAAACCCACTTTAAATTCAAAAGATTATTTTAGAGAACCTAATAAAACTCTACTTTTAAAAGTTTTATTTACTAATTTTAATTATAGTTTAAAATAAGAATAATGTCAAACTATTAGAAATTTAAAGTATAATTACTCTTAGAATTATTTTAGAAGCTTTAGAAATTAAAAATTTTCTAAAAACAAAGTTTTGAATTTATGATGGATTTAAGAAGGAGTTTTTTATGACATTTGTAAGATTTTTAGTTTTTATAATTTTTTATTATTTTATAATATTTATATGTATTAGATTTCTCTTTAAAAAAGTTAATCCATATAAAGCGAATTTTCTATTAGGTTTAGTGAGCATATTTCTAACGCTATTTATTATCAATTTTTCTGGATTAAGTTGGAAAAATGCTGGATTTTCCTTTGGAAATGTAAAGGCAGGGATAATTATGATAATTATCTCTTTATTTTTAATTTTTTTATCTATAATTAGTATAAAAAAAGTTTCGGATAACGAACTTTTTAAGGTCCCTTACATTCACACAAAAAATAATAAGATGTTGTTATTGTATGTTTGGCTTTTAGTAGGACCCTCTGAAGAGTTTTTTTACAGAGGATTCTTTCAAGGAAGTTTAGAAATATTAATACAAGGTTCTTTATTATTTTTAAACTACTCAACATTAATTTCATCTTTATTCTTCGTAATTATTCATCTTTTTAATGTTTTTATGAGACAAGAAAGCTTTCATCAGTTCTTAAACCTTCTTCCAGGAAGAATAATAATGTCTTTAATTCTTGGATTTACTTTTCAAATAAGCCAAAGCATTATTTATCCTATTATAATACATACTCTTTCAGATGGGATAACTATCTCTTATCTGATAATTAAAAAAAATAAGTTGC
Organism: Petrotoga sp. 9PWA.NaAc.5.4; assembly: GCF_002895485.1. Lineage (NCBI taxonomy): Bacteria > Thermotogati > Thermotogota > Thermotogae > Petrotogales > Petrotogaceae > Petrotoga > Petrotoga sp. 9PWA.NaAc.5.4. The sequence continues at coordinate 55,106 of NZ_AZRK01000022.1, read as the reverse complement.
TAAGTAATTATCGTTTATAGATTTCATGTGCTTAAATTTTTAGTTACCTTTATATTTAATACATATATTTCTATTTATTTATGGTATTAATATAAAAATCACTTTTTATAATTTTATTCTTGACCAACGTAATTTTTTTTTGGTATAATTTTAGTGAAAGAAATAATTAATAAGAAAAATATCAGGGGGTGGTAAAATGGCAGAAATTAGAAGAGCTGAAAGAGACGATTATTTATCACCTTTTGATTTTTTCAACAGAGAGTTAGAGGACTTTTTTAGATCCATTCCTTTTGGTGTTGGCATAACTCAAAGAGGAGAAATGGATGTTTACGAAACAGAAGATGATTTTGTTGTAGAATGTGAATTACCAGGATTAGATAAGAGAGATATAAAAGTAAAGTTGGACAACGATGTTTTAACAATATCTGCAGAAAAAAGAAGTTCTGATGAAGTTAAAAAAGGTAACATTTACAGGCAAGAAAGATATTTTGGAAAAATCGAAAGATCTATCCGGTTGCCAGAATACATTGACAAAGATGATATCCAAGCTAAGTATGAAAATGGTGTACTCAAGGTAATTATACCTAAAAAAGAAAGTGCGAAAGGCGAAAGTAAAGAAATATCAATAGACTAATTTAACAATAACAGCGGGCGTATGCCCGTTGTTATTTTTTTTTATAGTTATTTTAAATGTGAAAAATAAAAAATAAATTTTCTTAATAAAAACTAAATATGATATAATAATAAAAATTGTATTTTTAAGAATCATATGTTTATTTCCCTGTTCGCTTAAGTGTCTAAGGTGAAGTTCTTTTCCCCACATAAGCGGGGTGTCAGGTTGAAAACCTTAGAAAATTTTGTGCATCCTTGGTTGCAAGTACCAAAGAAGTAAAAAAATAAACGGGAGGAGATAACCATGCAGAATTTAATAAAAGTAAATTTAGGAGAAGCAGCGATTGAAATCTCAGATTTAACTCCTTTTCCTTTATTGTTGTGCGAGTTTCTATACGAAGGAGATTTTGAATTGATGAAGGCGGATTTAAAAAACAATACGAAATTTATTTTAGAAACCGAAAAAGTAGAGTTACTTATGAAACATCTTTCTGGTTTAACTTCTGATTTTGTAATAGAACCCTTTATTCTTTCCGAATTTTTAGATTATCTCTCTAATTTTCAAATCAATTCTTCTGACTTAAAGCATATTTCCCTGAATAATTTGTTTGATGCTGTCTTAATAGAAACCGATAAAAAAAATTATGAGACTGTAGAAAAAATTATTGCCTTTATGTTAAAGATGGATCCCGGTTTTGCTCCAGCGTATGAATTAATTGGTTCTATATTAATAGAAAAAGGAGAAATTGAAAAGGGAAAAGAATATTTAGAAAAAGCTGTTAAAACTGATCCCTGGAATATTGCAGCATTATCTGAATTAGGTGAATTATACTTTAATTTAGGAGAATATGAAAAAGCAGCTGAAATCTGGAAAAAAGAAATAGAACTTTCTCCCAATAATTATGTAACTTATTTCATGATAGCTGATGCTTATATTCAAATCGAAAATTATGAAAAAGCTGCGCATGTATTAGAAAAATTTTTGAATAGGTTTCCAAAAAGCATTCTTGGTAGATACGAACTATCTTCTATATATGAAAAACTACTTAGAACCACGGAGGCAGAAAAACTTAAAGAGGAGATTCTTAACGAAATTCCCGAATATTCAAGTGATATCGAAGTTTGGGCTAAAGTAATGTTTGAAAACAAAAAATATAAAGAAGTTCAAAATTTTTTGGAAAAATATATTTACGAAAACAAAGACCAGGAACATTTTAAGCTTTTATTAGTTATACCGTATTTAAAGTCAGGCAAAATATATGAAGCTAAAGAGATATACAACCAAATTAAAGAAAATTATATGTGGTACATTTATGGATTAAAAGAAATTATTGATTCAAATCTTTCTAAAGAAGAATTACAAAAATTAGAAGGGTGAGAACATTTTCAATAAAAAAGTATTTTTAATAATTATTGTTTTTATATTTTTAAATTTTATTCTTTACTTTATTGATTCTTCTTGGCAGAAAATTATTGTATTCAACAGCCTATTATTTATTGGGTTAGTTGATTTTTTTTATTTTATTATCCCAGATTTAGGAGTTGCTGTCATTTTTGTAATCGCTTTGCTAAATTTTAATTTAGAAAATCTTATGTATGCTTTATTTGTTTTTTTCTTAACGTTTTATTATTGGAAAAAAGCTAAAATGGGTTTTGGAGATGTTAAACTATTAACTTCTTTAACCCTTTTGTTTGGAATAGATATATTCTTTATCATAACAATTAGTGTTATTCTTGTGATTATTATAAACTTTAAGGCAAACCCTAAAAAAATACCTTTGGGTTTTTATACTATGTTAGGTACTATTATATTTTACTCAATAAGTGGATTATACTATGTTTTATGATATTTTTACTTCTTTCTTAGAAATACCTGGTATTTTTATTTCAATAGGTATAATATTAATGTTAATAGAGCTTTTTCGAAAAAAGGGTTCTTGGTTATCTATATTTATAATGTGCCTTTCTATTTATATATTATCATCTGGTTGGTTTGCTAAAATTTTTGTAACCCCATTAGAAAATAAATATCCTTCATTAGAAATTAACTCATTAAAAAATTTTTCGGAAGAAAGTGTTATCGTGATTCTGGGTGGAGGAATAATTCCTATGACTCCAAGGTATGGAGAGGGTGAATTATCTGATTCTGCTTTAAAAAGAGTTTATGAAGGATATTTGATACACAAAAATTATAATTTGCCAATTATAGTAACTGGAGGACAACTTAGAGGCACAAATATCCCAGAAGCTACTATAATGAAACAAGAACTTATAAACTTTGGTGTAAATCCAAGTTATATATACGCAGAAGAAAAGGCAAAAAACACACAACAAAATGCAATGTTTGTTTTGGAATATTTAGAAAATAAAAATTATAATAATATTTTTTTGGTAACAAGTGCTGTACATATGCATAGAGCTTTAAAATATTTTGAAAATGTTTCTGATGATATAAACATAATACCCTTTCCTACAGGATATCTTGTATCTAATGAACAAATAAAATGGTACGACTTTTTACCTGAGATAGATTCATTAAAAGCAAATGCTGCTGCCTTACATGAGTATTTAGGATTAATAAAATTCGCTGTTACCAATTAACTTTATTCAAATTAAACGGACAGGTAAAAATACCTAAAAAATTAAAAAAAATTGTATTTTGCAAGGATTAGAGTTGAGAAGATATTTTTAAAAAGATTAAACGTTAAAAACATTTATAGAAAATGAGTTTTATGATTTTTAAAGTGAATAACGAGAAAGTCTCAAGGAGGAAAAAATATGGAAGTAAAAACAAAAACTCCACAACAAATTTTAGAGGTTATAATTAACCAACTAAAATTATTACATAACGATACCGCTGTCCTTTGTGTTGATTGTCAAAATGGATTCACCGAAAGATGTTTATCAGAGCTTCCTGTAGAAGGTACAGATGAGAATTGGATAAGAGAGGTTAATGTCTTTTTGGATCTTATGAAAAAAAATAATTTTAAAATAATTGCAAGTAAAGATGATCATCCAGAAAATCATGAATCTTTTAAAATATGGCCACCTCATTGTATAAAAGGTACGTACGGAAATCAACTATTTATTGACAACTACGACCATATAATATTGAAAGGACAAAATGAGGATAGTGATAGTTATTCTGCCTTTTATTCTGATATAAATAAAAAAATTGAATCTGGATTAGACAAAATATTGAAAGATTACAAAATAAAAAATTTAATCATTTTAGGTTTGGCTGGAGATGTGTGTGTTATTGCAACAATCGAAGATGCGTTAAAAAGAGGGTATAAAATATTTCCGATAAAAGAATATATTAAATCAGTAAATAAAAAAGATATAAAAGAGATTTGTGAAGAAAAATTTGGGAAAATAATAGTTTAAAAAATAAAAGGCATTTTTAATGCCTTTTAGATGGTCGGAGCGACTGGATTTGAACCAGCGACCTTCAACACCCCATGCTGACGCGCTACCAACTGCGCTACGCTCCGAATATTTTTATAATTTTAAATACATAAAAAATTATAACATAAATTTTCGGAAACGTCAATTATAGAAAAAATACAGTAGAAAGTTAGTGGAGGAATATGAATTATAAAATAGGATTGGCACCGATGGCTGATTATACCGATTATCCATTTAGAAAGTTATGTAAAAAACACGGAGCACAATTTGTATTTACTGAGATGATTTCTGTAGATTCAATCATACAAAATAACGATAAAATTATTAAAATGTTACCACAAAAGGATGAAAAAAATATAGGAATTCAATTATTTGGAAATGATCCGGATAAATTTTGTTTGGCCGTACAAAAAATAGAACATTTAGCAGATTGGATAGATATAAATGCTGCTTGCCCTGTAAATAAAGTTGTTAAAAAAGGTGCGGGAGCAGCGTTGCTAAAAAATCCTAAAATTTTAAGTAAAATTGTATATTCATTAAAAAAATATACAACGTTACCAATAGGTGTTAAAGTGAGATTAGGGTACAAAGAAATAAACATTGAAGAAATTTCAAAAATTATACAAGATTCTGGAGCCGATTATATTATTGTTCACGGTAGAACAAGGGAACAATTCTATCATGGAAAAGCAGATAGAAGTTATGTTAAAAAATTAAAAGAACACATAAAAATACCTATTGGCGCAACTGGTGATGTTTTCTCAACAGAGGATATTTACGATTATTTAAATAATTACAAAGCAGATTTTGTAGTTGTAGCTCGTGGTGCTATAGGGAATCCATGGATATTTCGAATGGACAATTATATTCCAAACTTAGATGAACAAATAAATGTCTGCTTAGAACATTTAAGATATATGATTGAGTTTTATGAATCAGAAACTCAAGCTGTAAAAAAATTTAGAAAAGTATTAACAAAATACTTTTCTGGAAAAAAAGGTGTAAATGAAATAAGGAAAAATATTTCATCAATTTTTTCTTACAATGATGTTTGCGAAATTATTGAAAAAAATCTTGTTTTGAAAGACACTAACTAAGCTTTTTCATCAAATAAGATACCTTCAAGATCATTTAAGGCTTTTGCAAGTTTTAAAGAAACCTCGGGAGGAATTTGTCGTATTACTTTTTCAGTATTTTTTTCCACTATTTTTACTATTAAAATATCCAAATCTCTGTCTATTTCAAATCTTGCTTCACCCTTAAAAATTTGTGACAGTTTTTCAAGCCTATCTGCGATTATTTTTGATATTTTATCCAGGTCTTCTAAAGTAAGTTGATCTTCTTTTTTTATACTATTTATACTATTTGTACTATTTGAATCTCCAAAATTCTTTTGGAGGTTTAAAATGTTTCTATTAACAAAATTTATGGTACTTGCATCAGAAGTGTTACTCTTCCCCCCAATATTTGGTATTTCCATCAATAACCACTCCTTTTTTAACCTAATGTTTACTCATTTAGGAATTTCAAAAAATTAGATTTTATTGTTATTTTAAGCTTAAATTTTATAAAAATTACTTAATAACTCTAATTCTTAATAAATATGATTTTTTTAACTTCTTCGCTGCGTTCAGCTAAAAGAAGAGGGAGGGGCTATGATATGGACCCTTATAAAAATAAAACTTCGTTTTTAGAAAATTCTTCGTTTCTAAAATGTCTATCATTTAATTTTTACTCAATATAAGTATCGACTAAAATTAAAATAACTTTAATCAGATAATATCATAAAATAAGCATCGCATCTCCAAATGAAAAGAACCTATAACTCTTATCAATAGCTTGTTTATATGCATTCATAAGATAATCATATCCTGCAAATGCCGATACTAAAAAAATAAGAGAAGATTTTGGAAGATGAAAATTTGTTATAAGAGCATCTACTATTCTAAATTCAAAAGGAGGATATATGTATAGTTTTGTTTTACCTATTAATTTCTCTGGATTTCTGGAGATTGATTCCAAAGTTCTAACAACTGTAGTTCCGACTGCAACTACTTTATTCCCTCGGGCTTTTGTTTTTGCAATTTCTTCTAAAGTATTTTTTGAAACGCTGTAATATTCTTCATGAATATCGTAATTTCTGATATCTTTTTCTTTTACAGGTCTAAAAGTTCCTAAACCAACGTGAAGAGTTACTTCAGAAAAATTTATTCCATATTCTCTTAACTCTTGCAATAATTTTTCTGTAAAATGTAAACCTGCTGTAGGTGCAGCAACTGCACCCTCATATTTTGCATATTTTGTTTGGTATTTATTTGGATCATCCAATGACTTTTTTATGTAGGGAGGCAAAGGTATTTCACCTATTTCAAAAATTTTTGAGTAAAAGTCTTCTTCTTCAAATTCTAATATTCTTGATCCATCTTCAAGATGATCTATAACTTGACATGTTATTCCATCTGCAAAAATCAATTTATTACCCTTTTTTATTTTTCCACCAGGTTTTACAAGTGCTTTCCAAATTTTTTCAGATCCGTCCTTTTCTAAAAGTAATACTTCTACTTTAGCGCCTGTTTCTTTTTTTCCATGCAGTCTTGCAGGTATAACTTTTGTGTTGTTAACTACTAAAAGATCTCCTTTTTTTAAATAACTTTTAATTTGTCTAAATATTGCATGTTCTATTGTTCTTTTATTTCTATCAAGTACCATCAATCTGCAACTGTCTCGTGGTTCTACAGGTTCCTGAGCAATTAACTCTTCTGGTAAATCATAATTATAATTTTCTATATTAAATATATTTTCATTCATCTAAAAACCTCCGCAATTCTAAAAGTTTATTCGAATCAAAAGAATATTCTGAAAATTTGTCTTGAGAAATCATATAATATCCAAGCTTATTACTAAAATATACTATTAATTTATCAGCTGGAGATTCAAAATATATTCTCTTTTTTTCAGATATCCTTTTTAAAATATCTTTATCTTCTTCTTTTTTTAATACATGTTCTATATTTTTATCAAAAACAATTATGACAGGAAAGAAAGTTAAATTTTCAATATACAAATTATCTAATAAGTCCAACAATAAATTGATACTATTTATGTTGTTATATCTCACTACGTTATTACCATCTATAACAACGCCTTTTATTTGTTTAAAAGTTATGAGTCTATAATGATAATATGAAATATTTTTAAGCTGAAACTCAATTATCTGTTTTTCATACTCACTTAAATTTTGAAAGATTTCTTTTATCTTTTTTACTAAAGAAACTTTGGTTTCAAGCGGATCTATACTTAATATTTCATCTAATAGATTTTGTACAAAAGGCGTTTTTGCTTCTAAAGGAATATAGGTTATCAATGAATAAATATCTATATAATCTCTAAAATTTAACCTTTTTAAAATTACTTTTGCATCATAAAATTCTACTCCATATTTTTTTAGTTTTTCATTATATCCTCCTGGTGGAAACTTTTCTGGAAAAATTATAAACTTTAAATTTTCTATAGCTTCATCGCTCAATTTATAATAATTTTTTAAATCTAAAAATCTATTTTCTTTAGGTTTATTCAATATATGTAGAATTAAAAACTGAAAATCATGTATATGCTTTTTCGAAATTTTTAGTTCCGCATCTTTCCCTAAGATTCTATATATCCAAAACATTTTTCTCTCGTTTAATTCTTTTGGAGATTTGATCAATTTATTTACTTTTTCTACTAAACTTCTAGTCTTTTTTGCATGTTCTTGATAATCTTTATGGTCTATTACTTTAAAAATTCTTTGAAGCGACAATTTTTATTCTCCTTATCTTTCAAACTTCATAAAATAATATTTTTATGTTATCTTCTATTTTTTTATAATCATTTCCTTTAGCGTCTATTTCTATATTTCTAAAGTTATAATCAATATCATATGAAATATATATATCCAACCTATTTTCAGGTAGCAAATAGTCCAATAAATTTGCCCATTCTACCAAATAGATACCTTTTGGATCAGAAAAAATGTCTAAATATTCAATTTCATAAGGCTCCGTTAATCTGTAAAGATCTACGTGATAAACAACTGGATCAAAATCATAAACTTTAATCAAAGAAAAAGTTGGGCTGGTAACGTTAATTTTCTGATGGCTTAGTCCATTTATTATAAACGAAACTAAAGTTGTCTTACCTGTACCTAACTCTCCATATAGTAAGATTTTAGCACCTGGGAAGAGATTTTTTGAAATTATTAAACCTAATTTTTTCATTTTAGAAATATCAATTTTATGGTATTTTATTATTTTAAAAAACCTCCGTTTTACAAATTATTTTTATTTACTTTGGAAATTATGAAACTCCGATTTTATAAATGTTTTGAATCTTAGTTTTTTCAAAAATATTTCCTCAACTATAATCTTCACAGAATATAAATTTTTTTAGCTTTTTTGCTACGTGTAGCTAAGGAGAGAGGAGGGCCGTGCCCTGGACCCTTCTTAAATTCAAAAGCTCATTTTTAAAAACTTCTCATTTCTAAAGTACCTATACAGTTAATACTAAACCCACTTAAATTCAAAAGCTTGCTTTCTAAAATCTTTATTTATAAAATGCTTATGCAATTCTAATTTTAACAAATTAACTATTTTTTTAGCTTCGTCGATACTTGTAGCCAAGTAAGAAGGAGGAGGGCTCTGCCCTGGACCCGTTTTAAATTCAAATGCTCATTTTTAAAAACTTCTCATTTCCAAGTAAGGGGGAAGAGGGCTTCGCCCTGAACCCGTTTTAAATTCAAAAGCGTATTTTTAAAGTACCTATACAGTTAATACTAAACCCATTTTAAATTCAAAAGCTTGTTTTCTAAAATCTTTATTTATAAAATGCTTATGTAATTCTAATTTTAACAAATTAACTATTTTTTTAACTTCTTTGGTACTCGCACCAAAGGAAGAGTAGAGGGCTTCGCCCTGGACCCTTCTTAAATTCAAATGCTCATTTTTAAAAACTTCTCATTTCTAAAGTACCTATACAGTTAATACTAAACTCACTTTAAATTCAAAAGCTTGCTTTCTAAAATCTTTATTTATAAAATGCTTATGCAATTCTAATTTTGACAAATTAACTATTTTTTAACTTCATGTAATTCATATAAATAATGTTATAATATTAGAATTAATTTTTTTCTACAATTTCTCCTGCTTTAACTAAAGTTATTCTAACTATATATGGACCAATAAGTTCATAAATAATAACTCCACCTAAAACAATCGATCTAATCTGTTCTCCATAAGGAGAAGGTAGTATATTTTGGGCTATCATTGATAAGCCGATCGCAACTCCCGCTTGAGGTAAAAGAGTCAATCCTAAAAATTGTTTGACTGTTTTTGGACTGTTGGAAATTGCAGAACCAATATACGCTCCAAAAAACTTTCCCAAAGACCTTAAAATAACATAAACGATTCCTAAGATTCCCACTGTTTTTAAAACGGAAAAATTCAATTCTACGCCAGAAATTACAAAAAATAAAATAAGTATTGGAGGAGTGAATTGCTCAATTGTGGTAAAAACCTTTCTATTGCTGGGAATGATGTTTGCTAAAGTTGCCCCAAACATCATACAAGTTAAAAGAGACGAAAGATTAAGCTGAATAGCAATTCCAGAAATTAAAAAGATAAAAGCTATAATTAAAGATAAAAGTTCATCTTCTCCTTTTACTTTTTTAGAAATAAAAGCAACAATTATGCCTGTTAATAGACCTAAAAGTAAAGCAAGAATTATTTCTAACAAAGGAATTAAGATCATATTAATTATCGAAATTGTAGCTGATTTATCAATCAATGCCTTGCCGATTGAAGAAGCAATGCCAAAATACATTATTGCAGCTGCATCATCCAAAGCAACAACAGGAAGTAAAGTTTCTACAACTGGCCCTCTTGCATGATATTGTTTAATAACCATAATAGTGGCTGCAGGTGCTGTAGCAGCACTTATAGCACCTAATATTATGCCCATAAAAATTGGTTGCTTAAAAATAAATATGGTCCCTAAGGATACAAAAAGCATCGGAAAAAATGATTCAAAAAAAGTTATAGGCAAAATACCTTTTCCAATTTTTTTTAATCGCTCTAAATTAAGTTCACTACCAATACTGTAAGCAATAAAAGCCAAAGCCATTTCTGAAATAACAGAAAAATTTCCTATCACATTACTTGGTATTAATCCTAATATTGAAGGTCCTATTAGTATACCAGCAATTAAATATCCTGTTACATTTGGAAGCTTAAACTTTCCCAATATTTTTGATACAACAATTCCCGTTAATATTATGATTGCCAAGTAAAACAACATATGCATCTTTGTTCTATCTCCTTTGTTTTGATAAAATTTCGAATTCATTTATAGGAAGAGTAAACATTACTCCTATGTTGTTACCTTTTAAATCGCTAATTACTTTTCTTACGCAATCCATTGCTATAGGTATTTTTTCGTCGGGCAATACCATAAAAAGAGTTTTATTAAACGGACGACTCTCACTTAAGGCACTTCTTAATGCACTAAATAAAAATGATTCTGGATAAGAATCTACTAAAGTTTTCATCATACCTGAGCTGTCTATTATAGTCCCTCCACTTATATCGTGCTGACTTAATTCTAATAACAAGTCATTCAATTTTTCAATCCTATTTAAAACAATCACTAATATCTGCATATAACAAAACACCGCCTTTTCATTTTTATCGTTTTTTTATCGTTTATTTTTTTGTTCAAGATAATAACTGCATTCTTCTTTTAAAAAACAATCGTCACATTTTGGCGTTTTTTTACAAATGTCTTTTGAATGTTTGACAATCAAAGCATGATATTCGTTATAAAGCTTAAGATCTCTTTTTAGATTGTCTTCAAAAAAAGTTTGTACCTTTTCATAAGTATCTGAATCTACTAATCCTAATCTCTTAAACATTCTTTTTGTATAGGCATCAACTACAAAAATAGGATATTCAAAAGCATATAGTAATATTGAATCCGCTGTTTCATTGCCAATTCCTTTTATACTCAGCAATTCATCTCTCAATCTTAAAAAATCTTTTTCTTTTATTTTTTCTAAATCAAAATCATATTGTTTCAACCAATTTAAAAAATTCTTTATCCGCTTACTTTTAACGTTGTAAAAACCTGCAGGTTTTATAAGGTTTGATAATCTATTTTCTTCTAAATCACATAATTTTTGTGGACTCAAAACCCCTTCAACTTTTAAATTTTCAATAGCCTTTTCTACATTTTTCCACGAGGTATTTTGTGTTAATATAGCCCCTATAGTTACTTCAAACCAATCGTCACCGGGCCACCAGCTTTGAGGTCCGTAATATTTATATAAAGCATCATATATTTTAAGAACCCTGTTGATTTTTTTCACCTTCTACCTCCAAATAAGGTTTTTAGGAATATCTCCATTTAAAGCTGTAATTATATCTTGTGCAACCATCACGGACATTTTACTTCTTGTTTCGAATGTTGCCGAACCAATGTGTGGAGTTAATATAACGTTATCTAACTCTACTAATCCGGCTGTTATTTGAGGTTCATTTTCGTATACATCTAATGCTGCTCCTGCGATTTCTTTGTTTTTTAATTTTTCATATAAAATCTTTTCATCGATTACCGCACCTCTTGAAGTATTAATTAGAAAAGAGCTTCTTTTTATAAGAGACAATTTTTCCTCATTTAACAAATGAAACGTTTCTTTGGTTAAAGGTACATGTAAACTAATATAATCCGAACTTTCTAACAGTTCTTTAAGGTCTACATAAGAAGCATTTAAATTATTTTCAATTTGAGAAGAAACTCTGTGCCTTTGATTATACAAAACCTTCATGTTAAAACCTAATGCACGTTTAGCTACTGCTTGCCCTATATTACCAAAACCTATAATTCCTAAAGTTTTACCGTAAACATCGCTACCAAGAAAAAGTTCTGGTTTCCATCCCTCAAATTTACCTTTTCTTGTAAATTTATCTGATTCTACTATTCTTCTAGCAATTGATAAAATTAAAGCCCATGTTAAATCAGCTGTTGTTTCTGTTAATACACCAGGTGTGTTAGTAACATATATTCCTAACTCTTTAGCTTTTTCTACATCAATATTGTTATAACCAACTGCATAATTTGCAATGATTTTTAATTTATTTTTTCCTTCTTCTAAAATTTCTTTATCTATATTGTCAGCTAACATAGTAATCATAGCATCAGAAGTTTTTGCAAGACTTTTTATCTCCTGTTTAGTTAAAAGATTTTCCTTTGGATTAATCCACACCTCAAATTTCTCTTTTAATATTTTTATCCCTGCTTCTGGAATTTTATAAGTAATTGATACCTTTTTCACTAAAAACCTACTCTCCTTTCTCAACATTTATATAATAACTTTAAAAATTCAAAAATTCGTATTTTAATATGTTTTAGTGTTGATTTTTTTACAAAATACCTCCTCAGTTCTAATCCACATTAATTTCTAATTTTTTAACTTTTTCGCTACATGTAATGAAAGAGAGGGGAAGGGCTCCGCCCTGGACCTGGTATAAATTCAAAAACTTTATTTCTAAAGTGTATATCTAATTTTTATCAATTGTATATTTTTTAAATTCTTAACTGCGTGCATACAAGAAGAGAGGGGAGGGCTCCGCCCTGGACCTGGTATAAATTCAAAAACTTTATTTCTAATGTGTATATCTAATTTTTATCAATTGTATACTTTTTGGCTTCTTAACTGCGTGTACACAAGAAAAGAGGGGAGGGCTCCGCCCTGGACCTGGTATAAATTCAAAAACTTTATTTCTAAAGTGTATATCTAATTTTTATCAATTGTATATTTTTTAAATTCTTAACTGCGTGTATACAAGAAAAGAGGGGAGGGCTCCGCCCTGAACCTGGTATAAATTCAAAAACTTTATTTCTAAAGTGTATATCTAAATTTTTATCAATTGTATACTTTTTGGCTTCTTAACTGCGTGTATACAAGAAAAGAGGGGAGGGCTCCGCCCTGAACCTGGTATAAATTCAAAAAACTTTATTTCTAACGTTTCTAAAATATTCATAACAGACTACATAAAAAATGTAAAATATATCACGATATAATTTTTAGAAAATTCGAACTATATCATCCTAATTTTCACGAAACTTATTATAGCAAAAATATTTAATAAAAGTATTTTGCATCTTTACATTTTAATTTCATTTTTTCATACATAAAATACTTCAATCTTACCAGATTTAACTTTATTATATTTTATTATTTATGATATAATATTTGAAGTTATTTGAATTTTATCTTTATGTGTAATTCCCAATGTATTAGAGTAATTTATAATTAGAAGAATTTATAATCATGAATAGCGTTTATTAGAATTTTTAAAGTGGGTAAAGCGATTTTATTGTAGGAGGTGTCATTTTTATTGTTTGATCCAGAATTTATAAGAAACGTGGCAATAATTGCTCATGTTGATCACGGTAAAACAACTTTAATGGATAGAATACTGGAATTAACTCATTCTATAGATAAAAGAAATATGCGTGAACAATATTTAGATTCAATGGATTTAGAAAGAGAAAAAGGAATTACTATAAAATCTCATCCTGTTAAAGTATTTTATAGAGCAAAAAATGGTAAAGAGTACGAAATGAATATTTTAGATACCCCTGGTCATATAGATTTTACCTATGAAGTATCGAGAAGTTTAGCTGCATGTGAAGGAGCCATTTTATTAGTTGATGCAACTCAAGGTGTCCAAGCTCAAACTGTTACTAATACTTATTTAGCTTTGGAAAATAATTTGGAAATAATCGGAGTGGTAAATAAAATAGATTTACCGAGTGCCAATATAGAAGAAACTATATTAGAAATAAACGATTTAGTTGGTATAGATCCTGAAACTATAGTTAAAGTTAGTGCTAAAACAGGAGAAGGAGTTTTAGAGTTATTAGAAACTATCATTCACAAGGTCCCATCTCCTACATTCAAAGGTACATCAAATGAAAAATTACAAGCATTAATATTTGATGCTAAGTATGATAAGTATAGAGGTATAATAATATATACAAGAATTTTCAAAGGTACTGTAAAGAAAGGTGATATCATCCAATTAATGGCAACGGGAAGTACTTATGAAGTAACTGAAATTGGTATTTTCCATCCAGAAATGATCGAAACTGATAACTTATCGTCAGGAGAAATAGGATACATTGTAGCTGGTATAAAAAATATTGAGGAAGCAAGGATTGGCGATACAATTACTTTTGCTAATGATCCTATTGATAAACCTTTGCCTGGTTATAAAGAAGTTAAACCTATGGTTTACGCAGGGTTATATCCAGGTTTACCTGAATACTACGAAGAGTTAAAAAAAGCGCTTGAAAAATTAAAGTTAAATGATGCAGCCCTTGTTTTTACACCCGAAAGTTCTCCAGCAATGGGATATGGCTTTAGAATAGGATGTTTGGGACTTTTACATATGGAAATTGTAAAAGAACGTTTGCAAAGAGAATTTGAAATAGCGGTAATTTTAACAGCACCAATTGTAATATATAAGGCAAGGTTAAAAAATGGAAAAGAAATAGAAATAACAAATCCCTCAGAATTTCCTGAGCAAGATTATTTAGAAACTGTATATGAACCTTATTCTAAATTAGATATAATTACACCTCCGGAATACATGGGAGATCTTATCAATTTAACTCAAGTTGAAAAGAGGGGTACTTTTTCACATGTGTCTAATGCCGGAAAAAACAGAGTTGTTTTACATTTTGAGATTCCTTTAGCTGACCTAATTTTTGACTTTTTTGATAAAATGAAGGCTTTAAGCAAAGGTTACGCTTCAATGGACTATGAAATAATCGGTTATAGAGAATCTAAATTAGTAAAAATAGAAATACTTATAAATCATGAAAAAGTTGATGCTCTTTCGTATGTTGTACATGAATCTCAAGCTTACGAAATTGCAAGAAAATTAGTAGATAAACTACAAGAATTAATCCCTAAACATCAATTCGAAATACCTATTCAAGCGTATTGTAAAGGAAAAATAATTGCAAGGTCAACTATTAAAGCCTTAAGAAAAGATGTCCTTCAAAAGTGTTATGGTGGCGATGTCACAAGAAAGATGAAACTTTTAGAAAAGCAAAAAGAAGGTAAAAAAAGAATGCGAGAAATAGGTAAAGTCAATATTCCACAAGATGCCTTTTTAGCATTATTAAAAATAAACGAAGATGAAACTAAAAAATAGGTACTTTAGAAATAAAGATTTTGAAAAAAAGCATTTGAATTTAAAACGGGTCCAGGGCGGAGCCCTCCTCCCACTTCCTTGGCTACAAGTATCGAAAAAGTAAAGAAATCGGTAATTAGTAAAGACTAAAAGCGTTAAGGTATTTTGTAAAAGAATCACCATTAAAATATACGTATAATAAGGATTTTGGAATTTCTAAAGACAGTAACTAAAAAATAAAAGGAGGATCTTTCATGGCTAAAACTCAAAAACAAGAAAAATTAAATAAAAATATAATCTATCGAATAATTCTTTGGGTAGTTGGTATAGTTTCGTTAATCGTTTTTTCTTTGGTTATAAATCAACCTTGGATTCTTTTTTTAGTTACCTTTATAGCTTTATTAAGTAAAGAATGGCTTTTAACCTTTATAATTACCGGTATTAGAGGAACTGGCATTTTTGGGTTAATGGGAAGTATAGATATTTTATGGTTAACTTTATGCATCTTCTTTATATTTATTTGGGCTCTTTTTAGATTTTTCTTTGACACAGACAGATTTTTAAAAAAAGTTATTAGATCCAGACATATAAATAATTCTAAAAACACTTAATTTAAGAGAAGGTTACTCAATTAATGAGTAACCTTCTTTTTATGCCAGTTTATATACTGTATAGTTAGAACTTATGCTTCTTTTTATCAATTTTGTTTTATATTATATTTTCTTTCTATTTTCTTTATTTCATCTCTGTATCTTGCAGCATCTTCATATCTTAACTCTGAAGCTGCTTCATACATTTTTTCTTCTAATAAAGCTATATAATCTTCAGGAGATGTATTTTCTTTAACTGCGAACATTAAATCTTCTTCTTTGATTTCAGAATCTTTAAATGGAGCAAAGATATCTTGCGGTAATTTTTTTATTATACTCTTTGGAATAATATTATTTTCTTCATTGTATTTTATTTGTATATCTCTTCTTCTATTAGTTTCATATATAGCAGCTTTCATTGCTTCGGTTATTCTATCTGCATATAATAATACTTTACCATTAATGTTTCTTGCTGCTCTTCCTATTGTTTGAATGAGCGTAGTCTCAGATCTTAAAAATCCTTCCCTATCAGCATCCATAATAGCAACGAGAGAAACTTCAGGTAGATCAAGTCCTTCTCTCAACAAATTTACTCCTACGACAACTTCTATTTCACCATTTCTTAACTTTTTAACTACCTCGGCTCTTTCTATAGTATCAAGTTCTGAATGGAGATATAATGATTTTATTCCCATAAGATTTAAATGATCAGATAAAATTTCTGCGTCTTTTTTCGTTAAAACTATAACTAACGCTCTCTCTCCACGAGCTACCACTTCTTTAACTTCCGACACAAAATCATCAACCTGTCCCTCGGTTTTTTTAACTTCCACTTTAGGATCGATTAAACCTGTTGGCCTTATTATCTGTTCAACAATTTGATCAGATACTTCCATTTCAAAAGGACCTGGTGTAGCAGACACAAAAATTAGTTGATGAACTTTTTCTAAAAATTCTTCAAATCTTAAAGGCCTATTATCCAAAGCTGAAGGTAATCTAAACCCATAATCAACCAAATTTTTCTTTCGAGCATAATCTCCTCTGTACATTGCTTTTAATTGAGGAACAGCTATATGAGATTCATCTATAAAAGTTATAAAATCGTCATCAAAATAATCTAAAAGCGTCCAAGGGGCATCACCCGGTTCTCTGCCATCAAAGTATCTTGAATAATTTTCTATTCCTTTACAATAACCTAAAGTTTCAAGAAATTCTATATCTTGTCGAGTCCTTTGTTCAATTCTCTGTGCTTCTAACAGTTTACCTTCTCTTTTGAAATAATCTATTTGTTTTTCAAGATCTCTTTCTATTTCTTTTATCGCATTTAAAATCTTTTCGTCACTCGTTACAAACTCTTTCGCAGGATAAATAGTAATTTTATCATACTCTTCAATTGTAACTCTATTGAAAACATCCAAAGATTCTATTTTCTCTACTTCATCATCAAAAAAGCTAACTCTTATTCCAAAATCTTCGTAAGGAGGAAAGATTTCTAAAGTATCCCCTTTCCATCTAAACGTACCTCCCAGAAAGTCTTTCTCTTGCCTTGTATATTGCATTTTTGCTAACTTTTCTAAAATAATTCTTCTCGAATAACTTTCTCCTACTCTTAAATATAGGTTTATATTTGAAAAATCTTCTGGATTACCAGAAGCATAAATGGCAGATACACTCGATACGACAATAACATCTCTCCTTGTTAAAACAGATTTAAGAGTTGAAAGTCTCATTTTAACCAATATATCGTTTATATCCGCATTTTTTTCAATATAAATATCTCTTGATGGTATGTATGCTTCTGGCTGATAATAATCATAATAACTAATAAAAAACTCTACTTTATTTTCTGGAAAAAATTCTTTGAACTCATTATATAGTTGTACAGCTAATATTTTATTTGGTGAAAGCACCAAGGTTGGTCTATCAACTTTTGCAATAATATTTGCCATAGTATAAGTTTTACCTGAACCTGTTACACCAAGCAACGTTTGAAATCTATATTCTTTATCAATTCCTTCACTTAACTCCCTTATAGCTTTTGGTTGATCACCTGTTGGCTCATAAGTTGAATAAAGTTTAAACAATTCTTTGCACCTCCTTACAGCAAGCTTCAATTGCTTTCATTACAAGTCTGTTATAAATTATTTAGAATCTAAATAAAATACCCGCTCCTACTCGAAAATTATTTCCCAGATCAAATTCATAACTCGATTCAAAAGGCATCAAAATATTATATCCTGCCTCAAAATTTATTCCAAAATTATCAGTAAAATAATGACTATAATCAATAATAGGAGCTATTTTAAAATAAACTAGATTACTATTATTTGAATTAAAAATACTTTTTAAACCTACCAAAGCTCCCATTAATAAAGTAGAATTAGCGTCATCAAAATAATGTAAATACGCAATTTTAAAGTTAATATCCATGATAAAAATATTCTTCATAAAAAATGTTTCAAAAGAGTTTCCTACATAAAAATTATTATAAGTATCGACACCCATTTCAAAGCCTACACCATTTTTTGTAAGGTTTTCATTTACATAATAAACACTTATTATGGATCTGATTGGAGATAATTCTGAATTCTCTACAATATAAATATCTTTTCCTGAATAATCAAATTCTTTATGTTTTTCTAAAATTTTCAATTTACTACCATTATCCCAGACTTCTTCTACAATAAGTTTACCATCAAATAAATCATAATAGACTCCATCTATTTCTTTACTGTCAACAAATTCGAACATCATTCCTTTGTAAACACCAATGTTTTTCCCCGCGTCTATGTAAGCATACTCACCTTCTATTCTCGTTATATTCGCTTTTATTTTAAACAGTGAATTTAATTGACTTAAAATTAAAGAAGAGATGTTTTCAATTGCATTTCTTCTTGCAATAAAAATGGCTTCCACAAAATTTTGATAAGGTTTAATATATGAAGTACCCTTAGTTGAAAAAATTTTAGAGGAAATGCTTTCTCCCGAAGATATCTGAATAACATTTGATTTAACAAGAAGTTTATATTCCCACCATCTTGATTCAACTGTCCAATTCATATTGGGAAAAGATTCCAAAATCTCTATATGAACTAAAAAATCGACATCTTTTTTTATATTTGATTGATTGTATTCTCCAATAAATTCTCTAATACTATCAAAAAAAATATCATCTTTTGTTAATACTTTATATTTCCCTTGCTTTTCTATTTTAACTTCTAAGGATCGCTCTAACGATGAAGAAATTTCGGAATCGCCTTCCACGAATAATAAAAAGCTTCTTCTTAAATCAGAAGATTGAAGTAACTGAGAAAAAGTTAAGGAAAATATTGAAAAAAGAAATAACAAAATTAAACAACTTTTTTTCATTCCTCTCGCCTCATTAATTTTATTTTTTTAATTATAACATGTTTAAATTTAGATTCATTTAAAGATATGAAAATACTCCTAAACAGTTAATAACCATCGTCATTTCGTTTTTATAGTTGCATATACAACAAATTGAAACAAAAATTCGTTGTATATGCAACATTCTTTTTTTTATAATTTATTATAATATTAAGATAAGTACTATCCCAAGCTTATTATGAAAGTAATATGTAAAGACAATCAGTTTGGAGTCTCCAATTATGATTGTTTACGTATTTTATAAAGGGTTTAAATCTAAAGCATATACAAAAACAAATTTTAGAATTTATAAAGACAGTAAACATTTTTAGAACTTTAAAAATGAAGCGTTTCTAAAAATAGAATTTGAATTTAAAGTGGGTTTAGGGCGGAGCCTTTCTCTTCCTTGGCTAAGAGTACCAAAGAAGCTAAAAAATAGTTAATTTGTCAAAATTAGAATTGCATAAGCATTTTATAAATAAAGATTTTAGAAAATAAGCTTTTGAATTTAAAGTGGGTTTAGGGCGGAGCCCTCCTCCCACTTCCTTGGCTACAAGTATCAAAGAAGCTAAAAAATTAAGAATTAGTGAGGATTAAAATTGAGGAGGTAAATTTCAAATATGGCAAATAAATCAGAGGAATATGCAACAATTTTAAGAAAAATATCTTGTTTGTTTAGAAGTACCGGATCATTTATGAAGAAAGAACTTGAAAGCTACAATATTGGCAAAGGTCAATTCCTTTTTTTTATGTATTTGTTAAAGAATGGCGATGGAATAAGCCAAGAAAACTTAAGTGAAGAGCTTAACATAGACAAAGGTACTACCGCCAGAGCCTTAAATGTTTTGATAAATAACAATTATGTAATAAAAAAAGTTGATACAAAAGATCATAGAATCAACAGAATTTATCTGACGGATAAGGCACGTAAAATAGAAAAAGAAATAGAAAAATTGAATATAAAATGGGAAGAAATTATGACATATGGTATTTCTGAAGAAGAATTGAAAGTTTTTGAAAATGTTTTAGACAAAATGTTAAATAATCTGCATAATGTAAAACTTAAAGAGGAGGTTAAATAAATGGAAGAAAATGCACGACAATTAGAACAGGAAAAAATAGGTAAACTTTTAATGAAGCTTTCTCTTCCTGCTATTATTGCTATGTTTGTCCAAGCTTTATACAATTTTGTTGATACAATCTACATTGCTAGAGGTGTAGGAACACTTGGGATAGCTGGCGTTTCCGTTGCTTTTCCTATTCAAATGATAATTATGGCTTTTGGAGGAATGATAGGAATAGGGGGAGGAACATTAATATCCAGAAGCTTAGGTGCAAAAAATAAAGAAAGAGCTGAAAAAACTTTAGGAAATATTTTTTCATCTGTTTTTATTCTTAGTTTGGTAATTACCGTAATAGGAACGATATTTCTCGACCCTATTCTTGAATTATTTGGAGCCACTCCAGATATTTTATCTTACGCCGAAGACTACATGAGTATAATCTTATATGGAAGCGTATTTTTTACAATTGCTATGTCAAGTCACAATGTTATGAGATCTGAAGGAAAAGCCAAGGAAGCAATGATTTCTATGCTTATACCTGCTATTTTAAATATTATACTTGATCCAATATTTATTTTCGCCTTGAATATGGAAGTTAAAGGAGCGGCAATTGCTACAGTAATTTCACAATTCATAGGTGTTTTATATATAGCTTATTATTTTATCAGCGGCAAAAGTTCTTTGAAATTCCATATTAAGAATTTTAAATTTGATAAAAAAATTATCTCTGAAACATTGGCGGTAGGTTCCTCGGCTTTTGCAAGACAAGTAGCAGGAAGCATTTTAGCTATTGTTTTAAATAATTTACTTGGTATATACGGTGGTTCTTTGCATATAGCAATATTTGGAGTAATAAATAGACTTTTAACCTTTTTCTTTATGCCGATGTTTGGAATTGCTCAAGGGTTTTTACCTATTGCCGGTTATAATTATGGGGCTCAAAAATATGAACGTGTAAAAGAAGTTTTAAAAAAGGCTTTAACAGTTTCATCAATTTGGTCTGTAATAAGTTTTTTACTTATACAACTTTTCCCTAATTTTCTTATTTCTATCTTTTCAAACGATCCAAATTTAATTAGAGAAGGTACTTTAGCTTTAAGAATAAATGGTATGTTTATATGGATAGTTGGTTTTCAAGTTGTGGGATCCGCTTTGTTTCAAGCAATTGGTAAAGCTCTTCCGGCCTTAATTTTATCAATGTCGAGGCAAATTTTAATATTCATTCCTTTGGTTTTTATTTTGTCTAATTTTTTTGGGCTAATGGGAATATGGTACACTTTTCCAATATCCGATGTCTTAGCTGCTTTGTTAACTCTATTTTTTGTAGTTAGGGAATATAGAATACTTAACATTCAAGAAAAAAAAGAAAAAAGAAAAATTACTTTAAATGAAGAAGAATGTGAAATTTAATAACAAATAAAAACAAAAAAATAGAGAGGCTCAATTGAGTCTCTCTATTTTTATCGTCTTTACTCACTTTAAAAATTATAAAAATTAATTTTTATTTATACTCTTGATTTTAAGCTCTCTCTAAGTATTCACCTGTACGAGTATCCAATTTTATTTTTTGACCTTGTTCTACAAAAAAAGGAACCATCGTTCTTAATCCGGTTTCAAGAATAGCTGGTTTGCCACCTCCTGAAACAGTGTTGCCTTTAAAATTCGGCTCAGTTTCCACTACAGTTAGTTCTACTACTGTTGGAAGCTCTATAGAAATAGGATTCCCTTCAAAAAAGACCAATGACACCTCTAAATTCTCTTTTAAAAAATATTTTGCGTCCTCAACTTCTTCTTCTGGAAGGGCAAATTGTTCAAAATCATCCAAAACCATAAAATAATAATCATTTCCTTCCTTATATAAATATTGAGCTTTTCGATAAGTTAAAGTTGCTTCTTGTACCTTTTCACCTGAAGAAAAGCTTACTTCTTTGATGAGACCCGTTTTAACATTCTTTAGTTTTGTTCTTATTAAACCGCTCTTACCTCTTCCCATAAAATGTTTGTTAGCTTCTACCACTCTATAAACTTCATCTTGATATACTATATAATCGCCTTTCCTTAAATCACCAACATCAAGCATTCAATATCCTCCTTATAATACTACATCAGATTTTATACTCACTAAAGATTCAACTCTGTACCCACTTTAAATTCAAAAGCTTATTTTTCAAAAGTATTCATTTCTAAACTCCCTAATGTTACATCAAATTTTATATATCTTTATTTTATAATATTCTTTATTGAAAATATTTAATCACTAATTCATCTATCTTACCATTTTTCTGTAACTCTAATATTCCTTCATTTAGAGTATTTAAAAGATCTTTTCTATCCTTCTTAACTGCAATTCCATAATTCTCATTGGTGATAATTATTCCTACAATTTCTACGGGATCTGTTTTGGTAAATCTTTCTGCTACAGGATTATCTAAAACTATAGCATCTATATTTTTATTTATTAAATCTCTAACTGCAAAATTAAATGTATCATATCTCACAATATTGTTTTTTGATAAAAAACCTTTATCAACAAGATTTTCCGTAACCCATAAATCTCCAGTTGTTCCTGTCTGAACACCTATTTTGTTTTTTCCAAACAAAACAGTTATATTAAACCCAGAATCTTTTCTCACTAAAACACTTTGATTTGCACTAAAGTATGGCACTGTAAAATCTACCATTCGCGCTCTTTCTTCAGTTATGGTCATTCCAGCAACAACTATATCGATATTTCCAGATATCAAAGCAGGTATTAAAGAATCGAAACTCATATCTCTAATTTCTACATCAAATCCTTTTATTTTTCCTATTTCTTTGATTAATTCAATATCAAATCCTAAAAATTCACCTTTCTCAACATATTCAAAAGGAGGAAAAGAAGCTTCTGTTCCAACCACATAAGTTATCGAAAATGCAGAAACAACTAAAAAGAGACTTAATAACGTTACTAATAAAAATTTTTTTGCCATTTTTACCCCTCCCATCTCTAAATTTCAGAAAGTATAGTTTTTACACTTAAACAATTTATACAATTCAATTATATCATATGTTTAATAAATATGTTATAATTATTCTTAGCATGTTTAGACACTTGATAAAAATGATTATTTATTATTTTTATGTTATTCAAATTTCATGTTTTTCAAAATATTTTTCATATACTATATATAACCTTCAGAAATGAGAATTTTCTAAAAATTAAGTTTTTGAATTTATAATGGGTTCAGGGCGGAGCCCCACTCTCCTTCACTACACGTAGCGAAAAAGTTTAAAAAGTAGACGATTAGTAAGGATTAGATATAACCTTTAGAAATGAGAATTTTCTAAAAATTAAGCTTTTGAATTTATAATGGGTTCAGGGCGAAGCCCCACTCTCTTTCATTACACGTAGTGAAAAAGTTTAAAAAGTAGACGATTAGTAAGGATTAGATATAACCTTTAGAAATGAGAATTTTCTAAAAATTAAGTTTTTGAATTTATAATGGGTTCAGGGCGGAGCCCCACTCTCTTTCATTACACGTAGCGAAAAAGTTTAAAAAGTAGACGATTAGTAAGGATTAGATATAACCTTTAGAAATGAGAATTTTCTAAAAATTAAGTTTTTGAATTTATAATGGGTTCAGGGCGGAGCCCCACTCTCTTTCATTACACGCAGTGAAAAAGTTTAAAAGGTAGACGATTAGTAAGAATTAGAAATGAAGAGGTATTTTGTAAAAAAAGTTAATTTTAAAATATATATATAGGATTTTGTAATTTCTAAAGTGGGTATAAATATTGAGTATAAATATATATTATGTGAGGAGGAACAAGATGGCTAAAAAAATAAAAAGTTTAGGTGGAAGATCTCTTGCAAAGAAACCTTCTAACAAAGGAGATATGAATAAACTATTAATCGAAGCTCAAAAAGCCCAAGCACAAATGGAAGAAGAACTAAATAAACTTGATGAAGAACTTTCCCAAATGGAATTGGAAGCGTCGGCTGGTGGAGGAGTTTTGAAGGTTATTGCTACTGGAAACATGAAGATCAAAGATATTATATTATCTGAAGAGATTCAAGAAGAAGACTTTGATACAATTAAAGATTTAATAATTGCGGCTACAAATGAAGTCATTCAAAAGGTTCAAGATATGAAAGAAAGCAAAACAAACGAAATTTCGCAAAAGTATTTGGGACAAATTCCTGATTTTGGTTATTAAACTTATAAATTTTAACTTTTTATTTTCAAAAAATTATCATCGAACAGGTATAATAAAGTTAGAGAAAAAAATAACATTAAACTTAGCAGGAGGTGTATTAGATAATGGCAGTAAAAGTAGGAATAAATGGATTTGGTAGAATAGGTAGAATAGTATTTAGACAGATGGTGGAAAATTCAAACTTCGAAATAGTAGCAATAAATGATATTACTGATACAAAAACATTAGGCGCACTTTTAAAATATGATTCTGTACATGGAAAATTCAAGGGGACTGTTGAAACAACTGAAAAAAGTCTTATTGTAAATGGAAAAGAAATAAAAGTTTTTGCAGAAAAGGATCCTGGAAACCTTCCTTGGAAAGACTTAGGTGTAGAATTAGTTATAGAATCTACAGGGGTTTTCATAAGTAAAGAAAAAGTTACACCGCATTTAAATGCAGGTACCAAAAAGGTAATCATTACTGCTCCCGCAAAAGGTGAAGTAGACGCAACGATAGTAATGGGAGTAAATGATAATACTATAACTCCTGAAATGACAGTTATTTCAAATGCTTCATGTACAACTAATTCAATTGCACCAGTTATTAAAGTTCTTAACGAAAATCTAAAAATTAAAAAAGGTTTGTTAACTACCGTTCACTCTTACACAAACGATCAAAGAGTTTTAGATTTACCTCATAAAGATTTAAGAAGAGCTAGAGCTGCTGCATTAAACATTATTCCAACCACAACGGGTGCAGCAAAAGCCGTGGGGTTAGTCATTCCTGAACTAAAAGGTAAACTCGACGGTATAGCTTTGAGAGTACCTACTCCAGATGGTTCAATAAGTGATTTAACTGTAGAAGTAGAAAAATCAACTACAATTGAAGAAGTCAACCAAATGATAAAGAAAGCTACAGAAAATGAATTGAAAGGTATTTTAGGATACAATGAAGACCCAATAGTTTCTTCTGATATTGTCGGCTCAACTTTTGCAGGTATTTTTGACGCAACCTTAACAAATGTTATAGATGGAAATTTAGTCAAGGTATGTGCATGGTATGATAACGAAAATGGATATTCAGCAATGGTTGTAAAATTAGCCGAAAAATTAGCAAAAATGTTATAAATAATAATTAAAATTTGGTGAGTTAGAAAGAGGGGATTTTATCCCCTTCTTTATTTGAAGTTATAAAACTTTCTTAGAAAGAAAAATTTTTCTAAAAAATATCTATATTTTCTAAAGTGTTTTTTGAAATTAATAATATAAATAAAATTATTAAACAGGGGGTGCAAAAGTAAATGGATAAACTAACAATAAAAGATATTGATTTAGAAAACAAAACAGTTATAATGAGAGTAGATTTTAATGTACCAATTAAAAATGGTGAAATAACAGATGACACTCGCATTAAAGCAGCTTTGCCAACAATTAATTATGCTTTAGAAAAAGGAGCAAAGGTTATACTCTTATCTCATTTAGGAAGGCCTGATGGAGAAAAAGATCCTCAATTTTCTCTTAAACCCGTATCAGAACGATTAAAAAACCTCTTGAAAAATGTCAATGTCTTCTTTGTCGATGAAACGCGTGGAGAGAAAGTAGAAAAAGCGGTTTCTGAATTGAAAAAAGGTGAGATACTTGTATTAGAAAACACAAGATTTGAAAAAGGAGAAACTAAAAACGACCAAGAACTTGCTAAATATTGGGCTAATTTAGCTGATATTCATGTAAACGATGCTTTTGGTACTGCTCATCGTGCTCACGCATCGAATGTTGGGATTGCAAATTATATACCAAGTGTTGCAGGATTTCTTATGGAAAAAGAAATTCGCTTTTTGTCAACAGCTGCTTTGAATCCTGAAAAGCCTTATGTAGTTGTGCTTGGAGGAGCAAAAGTTTCTGATAAAATTGGGGTTATTAATAATTTACTTAATAAAGCGGATAAGATATTAATTGGTGGAGCTATGATGTTTACTTTCTTAAAAGCTTTAGGTAAAAACGTTGGGTCATCAAAAGTAGAAGAGGATAAATTAGATGTAGCTAAAGATATTCTAGAAAAAGCTAAAGAAAAAAATGTTGAATTAGTTTTACCGATAGATACAATTGCTGCACAAAAAATAGAAGCTAATGCAGAAAAGAAACTTATAAAGATTGATGATGGAATACCTGCAGGATGGATGGGTTTAGATATAGGTCCAGAAACTGTACAATTATTTACTCAAAAATTATCAAATGCAAAAACCATTTTTTGGAATGGACCTATGGGAGTCTTTGAGATAGAAGATTTTGCAGAAGGAACAAAAAAGATTGCTTTAGCAATCGCAGAAGCAACTAAAAAAGGTGCAGTTACTATAGTTGGAGGAGGAGACTCAGCAGCTGCTGCTGAAAAATTTGGGCTGGCTGATCAATTTTCACATGTTTCAACAGGCGGAGGTGCATCTTTAGAGTTCCTTGAAGGAAAAGAACTACCGGGAATTTCATCATTAAGTGTAAAAAAAAATTGAATGAGAGAAAATATATTTTAGCTGGAAACTGGAAAATGAATAAAACTAATATTCAAGCAGCTGAATTTGTCTCTAAAATTATTGGAAGTATGGGTCAAGAAAATAAATTTGAAATAATTGTATGCCCACCATTTACAGCTATTGAAAAAGTTATAGATATAGTAAGAAGTTCAACTATAAAAGTTGGTGCTCAAAATGTTTTTTACGAAGATAAAGGTGCTTTTACAGGAGAAATATCTGCAGAAATGTTAAAAAGTTTGGGAGTTAATTACGTAATAATAGGTCACTCTGAAAGAAGACATATTTTTGGAGAATGTGACGAAACAATCAATAAAAAAATTAAAAAAGTATTGAGTTTTGATATGACACCTATTTTATGTGTGGGAGAAAAATTAGAAGAAAGAGAAAAAGACCTTACTTTCAACGTAATTGAAAGGCAAATAAAAGAAGCATTGTATGGTTTGACTGAAGAAGAAGTTAAAAAAATTGTTATTGCTTATGAACCTGTCTGGGCAATAGGTACTGGCAAAGTTGCTACTCCTAATCAAGCTCAAGAAGTACATAAGTTTATAAGAGATTTGTTAAAAGAAATTTATAGCAACCAATTATCTGAATGTGTAACAATCCTATATGGAGGCAGTATAAAAGCAAACAATTATCTTGGATTATTTACAAAACCGGATATAGATGGCGGCTTAGTTGGAGGAGCTTCTCTCACCGAAGAATTCATAGAACTTGCTAAAATCATGTCTGAAGTTCTCCTTTAATCTTTTAACCAAAAAACCACCTATCGGTGGTTTTTTGTTTTGGTCCTTGTTAAACAACTTAAATGTTGTTAAATTATATTTTTTAGATATTTTATGTTAAAATATAATAAGATCTTAAGAAGAAAATAAGGAAAGGTGGGAGCTTTTTTGTATACTTATAAGCCTCTTAAAGAAGTTCCAACTACAACTGTAATAGAATTTGTAAATGAAGTTTTTAAAGATTACTTAGTTCCAGTTAACTGGACTTTAGAAAGTTTTGAAAAAGATATAAGAGAATATTCTATATCTCTGGAGGATTCTTTTGTTGTATTTTTAAATGAGAAAGCGGTTGGTTTCAGTATAATTTCTACAAGAAATAAAATTGGAAGAATTGACTCAATTGGTGTAAAAGAAGAATTTAGAGGAAGCGGTCTTGCCTCTGAAATCATGTTTAAAACAATTGAAAATTTGAAGTGGAAGGGAATAGAAACTCTTATTCTTGAAGTTGTTGATCTTGATAAAAGGTCTATAAGGTTCTATGAAAAACATGGATTTAGAGAAAAAAGGAAACTGATTTCATATTTTAAGAAAAAAGATACTCAAAAAAATTCCCATATATCCTTCTATTATGAAAAAACTACGAGTGATATCATATATGATATGGCAATTGAAGCTAAGTTCAAGTTAAAAAGGAGTCCGAATTGGCAAAGAGACCCTTTAACTTTAAAATTAAGTGGCGAAAGATATAATTACGAAACTATCAGTTCACAAAAAATAGGCAAGGTAGGATACTTAGTATGGGGAAGTAATAAAGATAATTGTTTTATTGTAGATGTTGCTCCTACAAATGAAAACATAGAATTCGATGTTTTAATACAAGACGTAACTTTCAAGCTTTTCAGCGAAAATAAAGAAATTATAATTATTTCTGTTCCTGAAGATGACCCTTTAAATGAAGCTTTGATTAGAAATGAATATAATAAATTTATACAACAAATAGAAATGGAAAGAAAAATACATTAAATACAATCTGAAAAATTTCAGGGAATATCTGTTAACTCAAAGACATTTTCTATTTGAATTTTTTTGTTAACTATCACAAAATAAAAAGATTTGCAAGATTTTTTTTCATTTTCATTAATTGTTAGTTCATAACTCTCGTTTTTGTTAATATAAATTTCAAAGATTAGATCTTCATTATTTTTTTTAAAATTATATTTTATTTTGTTTTGATCAACATCTGATAAGCATAAAAAAATTAAGAATAAATATTTATTCTTTCTTTTATAACCTATTTCTTTAAAAAGTATAGACTTATTGAAGTTAAATTTATAGAATAAACTGTCAAAAATGAGTTTTTCTTTTAATTTTATCAATTATATTACCCCCATTTTTTCGTTAATCTTAATTTACAAACTCTTTGTTTAATTTATTATAACATATTATTTAAAATTCGTCAATTTTTCTTTTTTTTGTAAAAATAATCAAATCTAAGAAAAATTTTAATCTTATTTTAAGTTTAAAAAATATAAAATAGTGTTATGTTTTTAAAATCATCTTGAACAAAATATGATCTCTATAAATGAAAATTATACAAAAATAAGCGTTTTAATTTATAAGTTATCTTAGAAGGACTTTAGAAACAGAGATCTTTCCAAAAATAAGTTTTTGTATTTAAAGTGAATTCAAGGTGAAGTGCTCTCCACCACTTTTAGGTACAGGTATCGAAAAGTTAAAAAATTCATAGTCAATAAAGATTATAGTTATAGAGCTATTTTATAATTTCTAAAGACAGTAAAAGAATAAAATTTAAGGAGGTTTCATATGAAAAAAAGTATTGTTTTATTTGGTATTTTCACAATTATTTTGAGTTCATTTGTTTTTTCACAGAGTATTGCTTATTTATCCTCAAAAGAAGGCAATATATATGAATCTTATTTTCTTGAGTACAATGAATTAATGGGCGAATATTATAATGCAATATTAACTATAAGCCTGCAAAATCAGACATACGACACATATTTTAACAAACCTGCAGATCTTTTACTTATAACCGACGTTCTTATGGAGTATAAAGCTATGGAAAAATTTTTAAACGACAACTCAATAACTTTAGATGCTACAGGAATGAATCAAAGAACTCAAGAAATATTTGATTCATATATGGGAAATGAAACAACAAAGCAAATGTTTTTGCAGTTTTTTGAGAGTGAAGATATTTTTAAGGGATTTGTTAAAAGCTTAGTTTATAGAGATGAAATTTATAATAAAATAATACAATATTTCTCTGATTTTTCGAATGAAGACTTATCGAATTTTGTATCTGAAAATTTTGATGCTTTGAAATCACAATTTGAAAGCGTAAAAATAAATATAATAGTTTTGAATGATGAAAGTAATGCAAAAATCCTAAAAGAACAATTGATTAATAATGAAATTTCGTTTACTGATGCCGTTTCTAAAAATTCTATTGATGGTGGTTCATTAGGATGGGTAAAACGTGGAGATGTTTCCAATGAAGTTTTTGAAGCGTCTATTTCGGCAAATATAGGAGATATAATTGGTCCAATACGAACTTTCTCGAATTATCAAATAGTAGAAGTAGAAGAAAAAAAGGTTTATCAAACTGTTGAGGAATTATTATCAGAACCAGAAATTAATTCTCAAATTAAAAATATCTATTTAGATTATTTATTAACAAATTGGTACAATGAATACTTGTTAAATTTTGATTTTGTTGTTTCGTATAAACCCTTGATGTTTGAATATGAAGTTTATAAAGCTCGAAGTATTGAAGATTTATTAGAAATTGAAAAAAATTACAGACCAATTATTTTATCAGAAAATACCGAGACTATTCCAGAAGAATGGTATATTTCATATATTTATTTAGCAGAAAATTTATATTATGTGAAAGATAACGAAAGATTTGATTTAGAAAATTATTTAAACATAGTTGATAATTATCCGGAACTTATTGAATACAACGAAGATGAATTACAAACAGAATTGGAATATTATTTACAAATAAAATACTCTGCTGAATCAACTGATCTCAGAAATCAAGCCGCTGAAAAACAATATGCAATACAGGAATTTATTCAAATCCAATATAAGTACGGAAGAATGACTATTTCTGAAGCTACTTCAAAATACGAAGAATTAAATAAAGATATTGAAAATATGAATTTAGCTTTAGAGAAAGCCCTCAAAGATTTAATAGATTTAAATCCTAATTCTATAAATATAATCGGTAAACTTTATCAATTAAAACCAAATGATCCTAATATTGCTTTTGATTACTATAAAACACTTTATTCATCATATATAGATTATTATAATGCTACCGGAGATTTAAAGTCTATAAAAGATGGCCTTAATACACTTAGAAGCATTATGAATTCATTACCAGATCAAGAATTAGAATCAAATAGAGCAACCAAAAAGTACGAAATAATAAATCAAATAGATGAATTAATAAAAATGTAACATTATCCATAAAAATCAAAATATTCTGGTAAAGTTGAAAAATTACTTTACCAGATTTTGTTGTTTGGAGGGGTTATGGAATCTAAAAGAATTGTAAGATCTGCATTAGTAGCTACACTGTATATTGTGCTATGTTTAATATTTCAACCAATAAGCTTTGGACCAATTCAAGTAAGAATAGCGGAAGCTTTTACTGTACTTCCTTTTTTAGACGCAGCTTATATTCCAGGATTATACATAGGAGTATTACTTGCAAATATGATAGGGGGCTTGGGTGCTTGGGATATATGGTTTGGAAGCTTTTTAACTTTGATTTCCGCCTTTTTAACGTGGAAAATGCCTAATAAATTTCTAGCACCTATTCCACCTATAATAATCAATAGTTTTGGTGTATCAGCTTACGTTGCTCCTCTTTATGGCTTTCCTTATATCGCTTCTGTATTATGGATAGCAATTGGTGAAACAATTGCAACATATGCTATCGGTTTACCTATATTACTTTTATTCGAAAAAAATATTTATAAAAAGAGGTGATTTCATTGAATAGAAAACCCTTTATTGTTGATACAACTTTGAGAGATGGTCAACAATCTTTGATAGCTACAAGACTAAAACGTGAAGATTTTGAAAATAAACTTACAACCTTTGATGAAGTAGGTTTTTATGCTATGGAAGTTTGGGGAGGAGCAACTTATGATTCTTGTATAAGATATCTTGATGAGGACCCTTGGGAAAGATTAAAAATAATCAGGGAAAATCTTAAAAACACAAAAATACAAATGCTCTTGAGAGGTCAAAATTTAGTGGGATACCGTAATTACGCAGATGATGTTGTAGAATTGTTTGTAAATAAAGTTGCGGATTACAATATGGATATAATAAGAGTATTTGATGCTCTAAACGATATCAGAAATTTAGAAAAGTCTATAGAAGTTGCAAAAAAAAGAGGTATTCATGTTCAGGGGGCGATTTCATACACTGTAAGTCCTGTACATAGCGTAGATTTTTATTTGAATTATACAAAAGAACTTGTTGAAAGAGGCGTAGATTCTATTGCTATAAAAGATATGGCGGGTTTACTTAAACCAAAAGATGCTTATAACATCGTTAAAGAGATTAAGAAAAAGTTTGCTATACCTGTTAATCTACACTCTCACGCTACGACAGGATTAGCTTCCATGGCTTACTATGCATCAATTGAAGCTGGAGCGGATATTGTTGATTTAGCACTTAGTCCTTTTGCGAATGGTACTTCTGAACCAGCTGTGGAACCATTCAAACATGCATTTGATTTAGATTTAGATGGTAATAAAATAATCGAGTTAGTTGATCATCTTTGGGAGGTAAGAAAAAAATATGAAGCTTATGATGTAAAAATGCTTTCAACAGATGCTAAAATATTAAATGCACAAATTCCTGGCGGAATGCTTTCTAATCTCATTTCTCAGTTAAAAGCACAAAAAGCCGAAGATAAGCTCGATGAAGTTTTAGAAGAAGTTCCAAAAGTTAGAAAAGATTTGGGCTATCCACCTTTAGTAACTCCAACAAGTCAGATAGTTGGAGTTCAAGCTACTTTAAATGTATTAACTGGCAAGAGGTATTCCATGATTACAAACGAAGTCAAAAATTATTTGATGGGGCTATATGGAAAACCACCAGCTCCTGTTAACGAAGAATTATATAAAAAGGCTTTGGCAAATACTACACCTATAAATCACAGACCTGCCGACGATTTAGAACCAGAACTTGAAAAAGCAAGAAAAGAAATTGGTATATTGGCACGAAATGAAGAAGATCTTTTGACTTATGTTTTATTTAAAGAAGTAGGAAAAAAATTTTTAATTAATAAATACAAAAAAGAATTAAAAATTGATTTTGATTTAGCAAAATCCTTTTTAAATGAAGATACTGTGATATACCCGGTATAATAATTTTATTAAAAAACAAGATATTTTGAGATTTTTTTAGTTATTCGGGAATAATTCTATTTAATTATCATTAATTTATAATAATCGTCAATAATTAGAATATGAAATTCTTCCTTTTTTTGATATAATTTTCATAGTAAAAACGTTTCCATTGAGAATATCAAATCAAAAGGGGGTATTAAAATGAAAAAAGTGTTAATACTAGGTTTGATCTTTATGTTAGGAACAGTTTCTCTTTTTTCAGCCACTTTAACTGTATGGTCATCAGAAGCACAAGTCAATTTTATGAGAAGGATTGGTCAAGAATTTACAAGAGATACTGGAATTAACGTTGACGTTCAAATGGTTACATTCGGAGATATTAAATCAAAGTTTTTAACAGCTGCTCAAGCAGGTGAAGGACCAGACATAATAGTAGGTGCTCATGACTGGGTTGGAGAATTAGTAATAAACGGATTATTAGAACCAATACCAATGTCAGCTATAGAACTTGACAAGTTTGCAGATTCTGCTATTCAAGGATTTACATATCAAGGAAGGTTGTATGGAGTTCCGTATGCTACCGAAGCTGTCGCACTATTTTACAACAGGGATTATATAAGCGACGAGGAAGTTCCAACAAACATTAATGAGATAAAAGCTTTAGCAAAAGAATTTACAACAGATGAAACCGTAGGATTTGCTGTCACAGCAAGTGATTTTTACCATGTTTATGGATTTATTTCAGGCTTTGGAGGTTACGTATTTGGATACGATCCTAGAACTGGTTACAATGTAAATAATTTGGGATTGAATAATGAAGGTGCAATAAAAGCTGGTTATCTTTTAAAGAGCTTCTTCGATGAAGGAATAATGCCTCAAGGAATGAACTATAATATAATGGATTCTATGTTCATGGATGGATTAGCTGCAATGATAATAAACGGACCATGGGCAGTAAAAAATTACTTAGATGCAGGCATAGATTTTGGAGTTATTCCTTTAACAAAAATAGAAGTTGAACCCGGTAAGACCATGAAACCATTTGTTGGAGTTCAAGGATTAATGATCAATTCGAGATCCCAAAATAAGGCTTTTGCTATGGAATTTGTTATTAATTATTTGGCAACCGCTGAAGGAGTATATCAATTCTACATTGCTGATCCAAGATTACCATCAAGAACAGACGTAGCTCAGATAATAGCAGAACAAGGTGGACCAGTTCCAGCAGAAATAGTAGCTGCTTTCACAGAAAGTGCAGCAGGTGGAGAACCTATGCCAAATATACCAGAAATGCAATCTGTATGGCAACCAATGGCTGATGCTTTGAATAATATAATAAATGGTGTGCAAACTCCAGAAGCAGCACTAAATGATGCGGTTTCTAAAATAAGATCTGCATTGAAATAATTATGAAGAAACTCACTAAAATATCAAAAAGTTAGCTCGTTGAAAAACAAAGTGTAAAGAGTTATTTATAGAAAGAGGGGAGGAATTTCCCTCTCCTCTTTTTTTTATATCTAATTGTTTTTTTTATATCTAATTGGTTGTATAATATTAAAAATAGAAAGAAAGTTTTTCGAAAATAAATTTTTGGTTTTATAGTAATAAAGGATGAAATCCTCCTCCTCTTCTTTATTCGTACGAAGAGGTTAAAGAAATCATTATTTTGTGAGAATTAGATAGAAACTTTAGAAATAGAGATTTTTAAAAAATAAGCTTCTAAAAGAGTCTGGATCGATCTCACCCTTTCTCCTTCGCTATACGTACCTATGAGGTTAAAGAAATAGAGAACGGGTTAAAAGTTAGAATTGTGAAGATATATTTTAAAAAGTTAAAAGAATTAAGAATCAGTGAAGATTAGAACTATAGGGGTATTTTTGAAAAAAATTAAAACTAAAATATTGGCAAAACTTAGGTTTTGGAATTTCTAAAGTGAGTATATTATCAAACTCAAGGAGGATTGAAATGAAAGGTGTTAAAATCTTTTTAATATGGACTATTATAAGCGTATTGAATGCCCTTTTAGTATGGGCTATTATCGTCCTATTCCTTCTTGCAAACTATGGATTAGGTATAGTAATAAGTGCTTTTCTTGTCTTAACAGACTGGGCTATATTTTCTAAAAAAGCTTATCCTTATAGATACACCTTACCTGCTTTATTTTTTCTATTTATTTTGACAATATATCCTATATATTACACAATAGATACCGCTTTTACGAACTATGGAACTGGACATTTATTTACCAGAACTAACGCTATAGATACTTTATTAAAAGATCCTACTTATTATTTTGAACCAGAAGATGCAAAAACATATGACTTTAAAGTATTTGTGAGATACGATGCACAATATAGACCTACTGAAGACTTTTTACTTTTATTATACGATGAAGATGAAATGTATTTAGCTGAAAAACCAACTATTTTGGAGTATGATTCCACTGGAAACTTAATATATACTGAATCAGAATTATTTGTAGTAAATAACAATATATCAGAAATTGACGGAAATATTTATGAAATAATAAGGCCTGCAGAGAGTGCAAGTGATAAAGGGTATGATCATATAATCGCAATCGAAAAAAATGGAGATGTTAGATACACCTATTTTTATTCTCCTACAGATTCCACTACCTTTACGAATTCTGCATTCTACAACTCAGTTTTAAGACAAAATTATATAAAATCATTAAATTTGAAACTTGGAGATCAAAACTTTAGACTTTCAAGTGCTTCTGTTTTTAGAAAATTTGGGGAAGCGTATAGAGTTTATGATACTGCTGTAAAAGTTATAATAAATGGAGAAAGAGAAATATACAAAACTGTAGTTGTAAACACTTTAACTAATAAAGAACTTATAGAAAGAGATTCGGCTTTTTGGGATTACAATGAGAATGGTAAGCTAGTTAGGCTTATAGGGTACAAAAGTTATGTGGGGGGAGAAAATTTTTCAAAGATTATTACTGATCCAAGAATTTCAGGACCATTTTTTAAAATATTTGGTTGGACTTTTGCATATGCAGCCTTAAGTGTACTATTTACATTTATTATAGGGTTAATATTTGCTATGTTATTAAATGATACAAAATTTAAAGGAAGGATTATATACAGGACATTATTGATAATTCCTTGGGCAATTCCTGCTTTTATATCGGTATTAGTGTGGAGAAATGGTTTTTTCAACGAAACCTATGGAATAATAAATAGATTTATACTCGGAAATTTGGGAATAAGTCCTGTTAAATGGCTAAATGATCCATTTTGGGCAAAAGTTTCGGTGTTGATAGCTAATACATGGTTAGGATTTCCATATATGATGACAATAACGCTTGGTTCTTTACAAAGTATACCAAGTGAGCTTTATGAAGCTGCGGTTATAGATGGAGCATCAAGATGGAAACAATTTAGACAAATTACTTTTCCTTTGCTGATGGTAGCAGTTGCTCCTTTACTTGTAATGAGTTTTGCTTTCAACTTTAATAACTTTACAAACATATATCTTTTAACTGGAGGAGGCCCTGCTATGGTTGGAACAAATACACCTGCAGGATCAACAGATATATTAATTTCTTATGTCTATAAACTTGCATTTGAAGGCTCGCAAGGACAAGATTTTGGATTTGCATCAGCTATTTCCATTTTAATATTTGCCATCATAGCCGTATTTAGTTATTTTAATTTTAAATTCTCAGGTTCCTTTGAAGAGGTGAGTAGATAATGGCTATGATAGAAAAGAAGAATTATACATTAAGACACGTAATAATGATAATTTGTGTAATAATAATACTTTTTCCTTTAGTGTGGTTGATATCAACATCCATAAGAAGGGATAATGCAGCATTCTCACCTAATCTCTTTTCAAACAGAGTTACTTTGAACAATTATAAAGATTTAATATTGCAAACGCCAAATGTGCCTGAAATAATAAACGAATTAAACGCTATCAGCTCTTATATAGGAAAATATAGTGACATAACAGTAGAAGAAGCTATTAAAATTTCTAATAATTATATAGACCAATTAGAGGATTATTTTTCAAAAACGATCCAAAATTTTGAAAGTGTCGAAAAGGCTTATTTAGATGCCTTATCTCTATATGAAAACACATATAAAGACAAAATATATGCTGATATTAATAAATTAAGAGAAGAAGATTATAATTTACTGCAAGAGGAATTAAATAACACACTTGCTTTAGCCTCAGATCTTGGCATAAATGTTGAGATTTCAGAATTACAATCTTTAATAAATGAATATTTTTTAGAAAGAAAAGAACTATTAAAATCACTTGAAAATAGTTCGTTGAATAAAGAAAGTACCTATTACTTAGAAACAATGAATACTTTACTTCAAATTCCATTAAAAACCTCAACTTGGAGAGTTAGAACATACAGAAGATGGATAAATGAAGAACCAGAAGCAGAAAGTTACGGAGAAGATATTTTATTATTAGAAGAAAAATGGAAACAAATAGAAGAGCAAATTGAAAAATTCAAGCAAAATATTCAAACTCAGGCAAACAACATTTATGGTGAAACATTTAATCAGATATCTAATTATCAAACCCAACTTTCAAATATCAATTCACAAATTTCACAAATTAGTGCACAACAATCTTCTCTGTGGCAACAAAATAGTAAACTATTCACAAGTTTGACTGCCATTGCTGAAATTTTTATGATGGAAAAAGAAAGAGTGGAATCTTCTTATTTAATTTTAAAAAATTATAATTATGAAAATGT
Source organism: Petrotoga sp. 9PWA.NaAc.5.4 (assembly GCF_002895485.1). Taxonomy (NCBI): domain Bacteria; kingdom Thermotogati; phylum Thermotogota; class Thermotogae; order Petrotogales; family Petrotogaceae; genus Petrotoga; species Petrotoga sp. 9PWA.NaAc.5.4. The sequence goes on along the minus strand of NZ_AZRK01000022.1, from coordinate 17,240 downwards.
GCAAGGTAAAGAACCTTTATTTGGAGAAGATAAACTTTTCTATGAGACGGTTCAAAAATTTGCAAGCATAATGTCTGTATCTTATGATAACTTAAATTCTATCGATACTTTTATTCAAAATGGGTTTGTAGAGACTTTGGAACTATATAGTGAGGTTTATAAATTTCTCAACGATAATTTTCAAAAAGTTTTTGCTATAAAAGATTTAACCGAAATATCGGCTGCTTATCAGGCTATAAAGACATCAACTATAAAAATGTCAGTCTCTTCAGATGAATTAGTTTCTTTAAGTACTTTATATAATGAAAATATGGAGCAACTTGTAAAATACAGTAATCAAATTGAAATATTAAGAGAACAAAGAAACGAAATCCATGAATCGTTAAACATTATAATGGAGAATAGCACAGATATTATTAATAAAATATCAAAAATTGAGAATATTCCTTATTTATTAGTAACTTTGGAGGTAGCTGCTCAAGAAATAACCAATAACTTTGAGGCAACAAACTATGCTTCGTTCATGAACTCAAGGTATTATACTTATTTTAGACCTGCTTTAAATAGATACGCTTTAATGAACTGGTATAACAATTTTACAGAGTCAATTCAACGGTTTGAGCAAGGAAGAGAAAAACTTTTAGAAATTCAAAATAAAATGAACAGTAATTTAAACATGTACAAAAACAATCTAAAAGAATATCTGAATTTAAATTTTGGAGGAACTACAGCGAGAATATTACCTCTTGTTGAAATGCAAAATCTATATAATACACAATATGGAAGTGCTTCGGCTGATATTGCACGAGCATCAAGATTAGTCAGCAACTTATCAAATACCACTCCATATAAAGAATTAAAAAATAAGCTTAGAGAGATCGATAAAAGTCTTTATTTATTGCAACAAGATTGGTCAGCAAAAATAAGAAAGCCTTTCATGAGGTGGTTACTAAATTCTATCATCGTAGCTGGTACTGTAGCCGTATTAACCGTTCTTATGACATCAATAGGAGCATATCCTTTTTCAAGAATGAGATTTGCAGGAAGACAACAAGGTCTATTCTTTTTAATGATAATTCAAATGTTTCCGGGAGTTATGTTCATGATAGCTATATATGGCATTTTAAAATTTATGGGAGACTACTTTGGAATTCTTGGATTAGATTCCTTAGATGGATTGATCTTTGCATATATGGGAAACGTCGCCTATAATATGTGGTTGTTTAAAGGTTATTACGACACGATTCCTGATTCATTAGAAGAATCAGCTATGATAGACGGTGCAACAAGATTTCAAACATTTTGGAGAATTGTACTTCCTTTGTCTTTACCGATAGTTGCTGTTGTTATGATACTAACTTTCATGAATATATTCAACGAATTCGTTATTGCAAGAATTATTTTGCAAAGTGAATCCAATTACACATATGCTGTTGGATTACAAACTTTTTCAACAGGTCCATATGAAACGGAATGGGGATTGTTTACAGCAGCTTCTTTATTAGGTGCTATTCCTATGGTTATTTTATTCTTATGTCTCCAAAGATGGATAATAGGAGGACTAACGCAGGGTTCCGTAAAAGGTTAAAGAAATTAAAGTAATTTAAAAAATATCGGTTCTTATTGAACCGATATTTTTTAATGCTAATATTTGAAAGAACTATTACCAATAAATTCTCTTATTATTGAAGTTCTTGGGATTTCGTCTAATTCCGTAATAGGTAGAAAATAATCTAAAAATCTCAATAACCTTTTAGCTTCAGTATATTCAGGAATAGAGTTATCAATTGATAATAATAGCGGTTCCGCAAAATTTTTTAAAACTGCTAATTCATATACCAAATGTGAATTGAACATAACATCAGCTTCTTCTTGATAAGGAAATATATTTCTATGTTCACCTTTTACAACAGAAGGCCACATTTTTAAAGTACTTTCTGCAGAATATCCTCTAAAACGATAATCTCTAACTATTCTTCTAATAAGCCTTGTATCAGTCGTTGGAATTCTATCCATACTATCTAAGTTCATTTGAGTTAATGAGCTCACATAAATTTTAAATTTTTTATCCTTAGGAATAGCCGAAGTAAGAGCTTCATTTAATCCATGAATTCCTTCAATAATAACTGGATGATTTTGGTCAATCCTTAGTGGTTTATCTTGCCATGATCTTGTGCCTGTTCTAAAATCAAACTTGGGTAATATTACTTCCTTTCCCTCTATTAAATCTTTCATAATTCTATTAAACAAGTCTAAATCTAACGCATTTATTGATTCAAAATCATAATTGCCATCCTCATCACGAGGGGTTTTTTCTCTTTCAAGGAAAAAATCGTCTAAAGAGATAGAAAGTGGTTTTAATCCATGAACCTTTAATTGAAGAGCTACTCTTTTAGCACTCGTTGTTTTACCTGAAGATGAAGGTCCCGCTATAGTTATTAATCTTATCTTTTCCCTTTTTACTATTTCATCAGCAATTTGAGCGTACTTTTTTTCATGTAAAGCTTCTGAAACTCTTATAATTTCTCTCACACTTTCAGGACCCTTAGAAATAAGTAAATTAAGTTCACCAACTGTTTCTATGTCCATTATATCAAGCCAGTTTTTATATTCTTCGAATGTAGCAAACAACTTTGGAGAATGTATATATTCGGGAACTTCATTGGGAGATTTTTCTGTAGGATGAAGAATGACAAAACCTTTTTCAACTTTTTTTAATTTGAATTTTTCTAAATAACCTGTTGAGTATGGTAAATATCCATAAAAATAATTAAAATATTTCCCTGCAAAGTATATATTAACTGTGCTTTTTTTTCTATATTTAAAGAGTAAAGCCTTATCTTCTTCTCCAATTCTTTTAAACATTTCTATCGCATCAAATTTATCAATGGTTTTCTTTTCAAAAACAATATTTTGTTCCACAATATCCCGCATTTTATTTTCCAAACAACTCAAATACTCCTCAGAAGGTTCCCCTAATTTTAATTCACAGTACATTGCATCACTTAAAGTATTATTAACGTATAATTTGTCTTTAGGATTAATTTCTTTCAAAGCTATATAAAATATAAAAAACAAACCTCTTCTATATATTCTAACCCCATCAGGCGTTTGAATATCACAAAACTGAATATTTCCGTTTTTTGAAACTTTGGCAAAAAGTTCTTTTATATCATTATTTACTTTTACATATAAAACTATCTTACCTGTTCTCTTTTCATATTCTTTTGCTAATTCTATATACTTTGTATTTTCATCGGCTTCATAAATTTCTCCCGTTTCAACATCTTTTAACTGATATTTCATTTATCAAAATCTCCTTTCTATAAATTTCTATAAATAATATAATATCTTTAGAAAATATGAAACTCCTATTAAATGTTTTGAATTCTAATTTTGACCAATTCTCTATTTCTTTAACTTCTTCGATACTTGTACCGAAGGAGAGGGGGCTCCGCCCTGGATCCGTTATAAATTCAAAAGCTTATTTTCTGAAAATTATCATTTCTAAAGTACCTAATTTATTTCTAATACTTACTTTAGAAATCCCAAAATCCTTATTATATATATGTTTTAGAATTGATTTTTTACAAAATACCTTCCCGCTTCTAATCCTCACTAATTCTGAATTTTTTTAACTTTTTGGGTACTTGTACCGAAGAAGAGAGGGCTTCACCCTGGACCCGTTATAAATTCAAATTCTCATTTTTGGAAAACTCCCATTTCTAAAGTTTCTAATAAATAATTTACTTATTGAGTTTCGTGGCTCCTTTTGACTTGTGACAAGAAAAAAGAATAAAAACCCGGGTCTACCCCGGGCTATGGAGCGGATAACGGGATTCGAACCCGCGACCCCTTGCTTGGCAAGCAAGTGCTCTACCGCTGAGCTATATCCGCATTTTCAACTAATACATAATGGAGCAGGTGATGGGGCTCGAACCCATGACCTCCGCCTTACCAAGGCGGCGCTCTACCGACTGAAGCTACACCTGCAATTAACTATATTCAACATAATCATATAAATTATACTATATTTAATCATTACCGTCAAGATTTTATTCATTACAATGTTCTTTATATTATTACTTATGTTTAAATCCATTAATCTGCTTTTAAAAATACTTATGAAAAACAAAGCTATTTCATTAATTTTTAATGTAAAAATCATATAATATATTTAACTATACACCTTTTAAAGAAATTTAAATTATTTTTAACTTTTATAAAATTTGACAGAAGATACATAATTTGCTATAATTTTTTTGACATATAATTTTCTAAATTTATTTTACTTATTAGAAGTATACAAAACTGAAAAGGGGGTTTTAACATGAAAAAGATAGCGATCATGGTAGGAATACTTGTTTTAGTTGTTTCGATATTTTCAGCTCCACTTGCTGTAGGTATTAAAGTGGGAGAACCAACAGGCCTTTATGTAAGAAATTATATGGGAAACAATCACATTGGATTTACCGCAGCATGGTCTTTTTCTCACAATTCTTTCGATTTGTATGGAGATTACAACTGGATTTATCCTAATTTGTTGCAAGGAATTGATTTTCATTATGGTTTAGGAGCCGTTGCAAGAGTAAGAGAAGAAAGTTTTAATGTAGGATTGAGATTCCCATTTTCATTTAATTACGATTTCCCGCAGGTACCTATTGTTGTCTTTTTAGAAGTGGCTCCAGGAATTGGCATTATACCAGATTTTAAATTCAACATCGGTGGTGGTTTAGGTTTCGCATATAAGTTTTAAAAAGTTATTAGTTGTTTGACAAATTTTGAAAAAGGTGATATAATATTAAAAATTTAATCTGAGGTTTAGAAATGAAAAAAGAAAAGATAACTAAGATTGATTTTGTAGAAAAAAATAAAAATATTGTTAATACAAGAAATTGGTGGTGGCATCTTTAATAGGGATGCCACTGCGTTGTTTGCTTTTTATTAATAAAAGGGCATCCCTCTAAAGGATGCCCTTTTTATTTGTAGAGGTTCTTCCTCCTTAAAAAGGGCGAAGAACCTCTTTTTATTTATAAAAAGGGCATTTTGAATGTTCGCTTAAAATGAAGGTTTTAGAATTTCTAAATTGAGTAAAACTTTATTAGAGACTTTAGAAAAGATAATTTTTCAGAAAATAAGCATTTGAATTTAAAGTGGGTTCAGGGCGGAGCCCCCCTCCCCTCCTTCGGTACAAGTACCGAAAAAGTTAAAAGAATTAAGAATTAGCGAAGATTAGAGCTATGGAGGTATTTTTGAAAAAAATTTAAAACTAAAAGATTGGTAAAACTTAGGTTTTGGAATTTCTAAAGTAGGTATAAAACTTTATAAACGGGAGGAAAACATGAAAACTATTACAAATTATAACAAATACAATGTTTTACCTATTATTAAAACTATTAAATACAAAGCCATAGATCCTGCTCTTCTTTATGAAGGCCTAGCGCAAATGTTTGAATATTCTTTTATTCTTGAAAATATAAGGTTTAAAGAAAAAATATTTTCTTTTATTGGGATTATTCCAGAAAAAATTATTAAATTTGAAAAAGACAAATATGATCATTTTTCCCTTATAATCCAAGCTCATACTTCCAGTAATCAATATCTTATAGATCAGGAACCAATAGAATACTTAAAAAAAGAATTGAATTATATAAAGGGACCTATTTTACCGAACATCCCTGACTTTTATTGTAGTTTTGTTGGGTATTTTGGATATGAAATGATTGACTTTTGGGAAGATATCTACCATAAAAATAAAGGTAAAAAAATAAAATATGGTGATCTACCTCTAACAACCATGATTCTTCCAAAAGTTTCTTTAATTATTGATCATAGTGAAAGATTAATTCATGTTGTTAATTGTGTTTATTTAACTAAAGACAAAAATTTTCAAAAGGAATTGTTAGAAGCAAATTTTGAAATAACTCAAATGGAAAAGAATATTAAATTATTACTTGATTCTTTTGAAAAAGAAAAAGATTCGAATTTTATATTTATCAATTCTTCAAATTATACCTCAGTTGAAAACCTTATTTTTCATACTAAAAAAAATGAATTCTTAGATAAAGTATGCAAAGCAAAAGATTATATTAACTCTGGGGATGCTTTTCAAATAGTTTTATCTCAAAAATTTTCTATCGAATTAACTTCAAATTCTTTTGAAATATATAAAGCATTAAGAATAATGAACCCATCACCCTACATGTTTTATATAAATACTCCTGAAGTTCAAATCTTTGGAACCTCTCCTGAAATGCTTGTAAAAGTTGAACAAAACAAAGTTATTACAAGACCTCTTGCCGGAACTAAAGCACGAAATAAAAATTTGGAAAAAGATCTTCAAGTAGAAAAAGAACTCTTGAATGATGAAAAAGAAAAGGCTGAACATATTATGTTAGTTGATTTGGCAAGGAATGATTTAGGAAGGGTATGCATAGAAAAAAGTGTCAAAGTAACTAAGTTGTTTGGCATAGAAAAGTACTCACATGTTATGCATATTTATTCCCAAGTAGAAGGAATAAAAAAAGAAACCATTAGTTCATTGGATGTATTAAAAAGAGTTTTTCCAGCCGGTACTGTCTCAGGAGCTCCAAAAATACGTGCGATAGAAATAATCAATGAATTGGAAGACGAGCCAAGAGAGATATATGCTGGAGCTATTGGTTATGTTGATCACAATGGAAATTTGGATACAAGTATTGCTATAAGAACTATCGTATGTAAAAAAAATAAGGCGATCATTCAAGCTGGCGCAGGAATAGTTTCTTATTCTGATCCTGAAAAAGAATACTATGAAACACTTAACAAAGCAAAAGCATTATTTAAAGCTATAGGAATTACAGAAGAGGCTTTTAATAATTTTTGATATAAATAAAAATTTCTAAAAGGGGGGTAACTCAATGATCTTGTTAATAGATAATTATGATTCATTTACTTACAACATATATCAGTATATAAGCCAATTTGATGAAGTTTGTGTTTTTAGAAACGATAAATTAACGCTTAAAAAAATAGAAGCTCTGAATCCTTCTCACATAGTAATATCTCCCGGACCTGGAACGCCATATGATGCAGGAATTTCGATGAAATCTATTGAGTATTTTAAAGAAAAAATACCCATATTAGGAATATGTTTAGGGCATCAATGTATAGCTGCTACTTTTGGCAGCAAGGTAGTTAGAGCTAAAGAAATATATCATGGCAAAACAGCGGAAATCTTTTTTAATGAAGATGATGATATTTTTAAAGATATCGAAAATCCATTTATAGCCACAAGATATCATTCTTTGATAGTTTCTCATGAAAAATTTCCCTTTGACTTAAAGATTTTAGCTCTTACAAAAAATGATGAAATTATGGCTATAAAACATAAATTATTTCCTATTTATGGTTTTCAATTTCATCCAGAGTCAATACTTACTACTGTTGGTTTGAAATTATTTGAAAATTTTTTTAATATAAAAAGGAGTGTGAACTATGTTTAATTACTATCTACAAAAAATTATAAAAAAGCAAAATTTGAGTTTAGAAGAAATGGAAGATGCTATGAGAATGATTATGGAAGGAAAAGTAACTAACAGTCAATTAGCAGGATTTTTAGTTGGATTAAACATGAAAGGAGAAACCATCGAAGAAATAACTGCAAGTGCCAGAGTTATGAGAGAAAAAGCTCTATCTTTTAACTTGATAAATGATAATCTTATTGATACATGTGGAACAGGAGGAGACGCTAAAGGAACTTTTAATATTTCTACTGCTGTTGGTTTCGTATTAGCAGCTTCCGGAGTTCCTGTTGCCAAACATGGTAACAGATCAGTTTCAAGTAAAAGCGGTAGCGCAGATGTTTTAGAATCATTAGGAATAAATATATCTCTCTCTAATGAGTTAATTGAGGAATGTCTAAAAGAAATAAATATCGCCTTTTTATTTGCACCAAATTTTCACAAAGCTACAAAATATGCCTCTACTGTAAGAAGAGAGTTAGGAATCAGAACTATTTTTAATCTATTAGGACCTTTAACTAACCCTGCAAAAGTAAAGTACCAATTAATGGGCGTATACGACGTTAACCTCGTCTATCCAATTGCAAAAGTTCTCAAAAATTTAGGGGTTAAAAGAGCTTTGGTTGTTCATGGAGCTGGAGGAATAGACGAATTTTCTTTAGCCGGTAAAAACAAAGTAGCGTTTCTAAAGGGAGAAGAGATAGAAGAATTTGAAATATCTCCTGAAGATGTTGGACTAAGAAAATACAGTTTAGAGGAAATTAGAGGAGGAAGTCCAGAAGAAAACAAAAATATAATTTTAAGCATATTTAATGGTGAGAAAGGTCCAAAAAGAGATGTGGTTTTGTTAAACTCAGCAGCAGCTTTTATTGTTGTTAACAAAGTAAATACATTTCAAGAAGGTATAAAATTGGCTCAAGAAATTATAGATAGCAAAAAAGCATTAAATAAACTTCAAGAAATGATTGATTTTACAAATTTTTTATATTTACAAAAAGAATTTGCTAATTAGGTACTTTAGAAATGAAGATTTTCTAAAAATAAGCTTTTGAATTTAAAATGGGTTCAGGGCGAAGCCCTCTCCACCTTCCCTTGGCTACAAGTATCAAAAGATTAGAGAAATTAAATGTGGACTTTAGAAACAATAATTTTTAGAAAATAAGCTTTTAAATTTAAAATGGGTTCAGGGCGGAGCCCTCTCCCCCTTCCCTTGGCTACAAGTATCAAAAGATTAAAAAATTTAAATGTGGACTTTAGAAACAATAATTTTTAGAAAATAAGCTTTTGAATTTATAACGGGTCCAGGGCGGAGCCCTCTCCCCCTTCCCTTGGCTACAACCATCAAAAGATTAAAGAAATTAAATGTGGACTTTAGAAACAATAATTTTTAGAAAATAAGCTTTTGAATTTAAAATGGGTTCAGGGCGGAGCCCTCCCCTCTCTTTCGCTACAACTACAGAAAAAGATAAAAAAATTAGTAAGGACTAGAAGTGCGGAGGTATTTTGTAAAAAGTTAAAAGTTGAAATATTTATAAAATATGAAGTTTAGAATTTTTAAAATGAGTCTATTAGTTAATTAAAGGAGGAATTTTTATGTATTTAGAAAATATTATAAAAACAAAAGAAGAAGAAATCTCAAAATTATTCGAAAAAAGAAATTCCTTAAAAGAATCTTTGAAAAAGAAAAATCTAACGTTAATTGCAGAAATTAAAAAATCATCACCAAGTAAAGGTATTATCTCAAAAGATTTTGATCCCTGCAAACAATTGAATGCATATATAGAGGGCGGAGCAGACGCTATTTCGATACTTACTGATAAAAAATATTTTCAAGGAAGTCCGGAAATTCTTAAAAATTTGAGAAATAAAACTACTCTTCCAATTCTCAGAAAGGATTTTATTATAAATCCTATACAAATATATGAAAGTTTTTTACTTGGAGCCGATGTAGTTTTGTTAATCGCTAAAATTTTAAGTAAAAAAGATATAGAAATTTTTTTAGAAATATCTCATGAATTAAGATTAGAGGCTATAGTAGAAATCCATGATTTTGAAGATCTTGAAAAGATATTAGATACAAAAACAGAAATTCTTGGTATAAATAATAGAAATTTAGAAAACTTTACTGTCGATATTACAACTACAGAAAAAATTTTAAATAAATTAGAAAAATTAAAAAAAAGAAATGAATTTTACATAGTATCTGAAAGTGGGATAAAAGATAGAAATGATATAATTTATCTTAAAAATTTGGGAGTGGATGGAGTTTTGATAGGAGAAGCACTTATGAGAGAGAAAGATCCTTCAGAAAAAATAAAAGAACTTTTCCCTGAGAAGGAGTTTATAAAAAATGGTTAGAATAAAAATTTGTGGAATAACTAATTTGAAAGATGCTTTGGAAATTTCCTCATTGAATATACATGCTTTAGGTTTTATACTTTCAGATAGTCCAAGAAAAATAAAGCTTTCAGAAGCTATAAAAATTTCATCTTTTCTACCTCCTTTCATAAATAGAGTTGCTGTTGTAGTTAATCCTTCAATTTTGGAATTGGAATCAATAGAAAATTCTAAAGCATTCGATTATGTACAATTTCATGGCAATGAAGATTTAAATTTAATAAAAAGATGCAAATTAAAAACAATAAAAGCTATAAAAATCAGTAAAGAAACGTCAACAAACAACTTAAATGTTGAAGAATTAAAAGAGATTGTAGATTACTTTCTTTTTGATACAAAGGTTGAACAAAAATTAGGAGGTACAGGCAAAACTTTTGATTGGAACATTCTCAAAAAATTAAACATCAATAAGCCCTTTATATTGGCAGGAGGTATAGGTCCTGATAATGTAATTCAAGCATTAAATGAATTAAACCCAGTTGCAATAGATTTAAATAGTAAAGTTGAAGAAAGTCCTGGTAAAAAAAATATAAATTTAATAAAAAAGACATTAGAAATTATCAAAAATACTTAAAAGTGAGGAGGAAAATTGATGAAAAAAGGTTATTATGGGCAATATGGTGGTCGTTTCGTTCCAGAAACACTAATCCCAGCTTTGGAAGAGTTAGAGGAAGCATATGAAAAATATTCAAAAAATCCTGATTTCCTAAAAGAGTTCAACGGATTGTTGGCTGATTATAGTGGAAGACCAACGCCGCTTTACTATGCCGATAGATTGGCTGAATATTTAAACGGCGCAAAAATATATTTAAAGAGAGAAGATCTAAACCACACAGGTGCTCACAAGATCAATAATGCTTTAGGACAAGTTTTACTCGCTAAGAAAATGGGTAAAAAAAGGATTATTGCAGAAACGGGGGCGGGCCAACATGGTGTTGCAACTGCAACTGCAGCGGCAAGATTTGGATTAGAGTGTATTGTATATATGGGAGCAGAAGATATAAAAAGACAGGCTTTAAATGTTTATAAAATGGAAATGTTGGGAGCAAAAGTTGTACCCGTTTATAGTGGAAGCCAAACATTGAAAGAAGCTATAAATGAAGCTATTAGAGATTGGGTAACAAATGTTGAAGATACTCATTATGTTATTGGTTCCGTTGTTGGCCCTCATCCTTATCCTATGATAGTTAGAAATTTCCAAAGAATAATCGGTGATGAAACAAAAAAACAAATTATTCAAAAAGAAGGGAGACTACCAGATTATATAATAGCCTGCGTCGGTGGTGGCAGTAACGCCATGGGAATATTTTATCCATTTGTTGAAAATCAGGAAGTAAAATTAATTGGAGTGGAAGCCGCTGGAAAGGGCTTAAAAACAGAATATCATGCTGCTTCTTTGACTAAAGGAAGAATTGGCGTACTTCACGGAAGCAAATCTTATGTTCTTCAAGATGTAGATGGTCAAATTCAACTTGCTTATTCAATTTCAGCTGGATTAGACTATCCAGGAGTAGGTCCGGAACACAGTTACTTGCATGAAATAAAAAGAGCTATATACAAGGCAGTTACCGATGAAGAAGCAATAGAAGCTTTTGAACTACTAACAAGGCTTGAAGGCATAATACCAGCATTTGAAAGTGCTCACGCACTTGCATATACTATGAAATTAGCTCCTCAATTAGATAAAAATAAAATAATCGTAGTTAATCTCTCAGGTAGAGGGGACAAAGATGTGGATTCATACAGAAACCTAAATAGGAAAAAATAATTTAAAAAACTTTAGACCAAATTAAGCCCTTCTTACAAATTAGAATTTTGGAATTTCTAAAGTGAGCATATAATTTATTAGGAACTTTAGAAATGATAATTTTTCAGAAAATAAGTTTTGAATTTAAAATGGGTCCAGGGCGGAGCCCTCTCCCCCTTCCTTCGGTACAAGTACCGAAAAACTAAAGAAATTAAGAATTAGTAATGGTTAGAAGTGGGGAGGTATTTTGTAAAAAAATCAACGCTGAAATATACAGATAATAAGGATTTTGGAATTTCTAAAGTGAGCATATAATTTATTAGGGACTTTAGAAATGATAATTTTTCAGAAAATAAGTTTTGAGTTTAAAATGGGTCCAGGGCGGAGCCCTCTCCCCCTTCCTTCGGTACAAGTACCGAAAAACTAAAGAAATTAAGAATTAGTAATGGTTAGAAGTGGGGAGGTATTTTGTAAAAAAATTAACGCTAAACCATACACATAATAAGAATTTCAGAATTTTTAAAGTGAGCATATAATTTATTATTAGGAGGTTTAAAATGCTTAAAATTCAACAAATTTTTAATAATAAAAAAGCTTTTATAACATACATAACTGCCGGTAATCCGGATTTAGAAACCACAAAAGAAATAATATCTGAACTTAATAAAGCTGGAGTTGACATAATAGAGATTGGAATTCCTTTTTCTGATCCATTGGCTGACGGTCCAGTAATTCAGGAAGCTAGCCAAATGGCAATAAAAAAAGGAGTAAATCTCTCTAAGATATTTAATACATTAGAAAGTTTAAAAGGAAGAATCAATACACCAATTGTGTTGATGGGATATTATAATTCTATCTTAAATTATGGAATTGACAAATTTATGGAAGATTGTAAGCGTACCAACGTTTCGGGAGTAATAATACCGGATTTACCGTTTGATGAAGAACCAGAATTCTATGAAAAGTTAAGAGAAAATGACATAGACGGAATATTGTTGGTTGCTCCGAATACATCTGAAGAAAGATTAAAAAAGCTTTCAAATTATGCAACGGGATTTTTGTATTGTGTTTCCCTTATGGGAGTTACAGGAGACAGTAAAGGACCTGTTGAATACATAAACGATTATATTCAAAAAATCAGAAAATATATTAATATACCAATAGCTATCGGTTTTGGAATAGACAATCAAGAAAAAGTTAAATCTTTAATCGACTATGTAGACGGAATCATTGTTGGAAGTGCTATTATAAAACTTATTGATAAAAATAAAGATAACAAAGATAAAATGTTCGAAGAATTAAGAAGTTTTGTAAAAAATTTGAAAGTTTGGTAATTATAATTAATACAAAACGGGCTTATAGCCCGTTTTTATTCTTTTAAATATACTCGCTAAGCTTCTGTGCAACCTCTTTAACTATACTTTCTACAGTCCTACTACTTATCGTTGCCCCTGTTATCGTATCAACATTTACATTATTGTAATTTAATCCCTCAAATTGCGATAAAAACTCACGTTCTGTTATTTTATCGCCCATACCTGTGGTTTCATTTTGTTCAATAATACGAACTCCTTTTAATGTACCATCGGTATTTAAACCTACAGCAACTTTAATGGTATCTATGAATCCTTTCTTGCTACCTATTCCTATATACCCCACAGTTTTGCCGTCTTTATAAACTTGATAAATATTCTCTTCTAATCTTCTAAATTGAGAATTCGGAAAAATTTCCTTAAAACTTCCTGGAACTTCATCTTCATATTCCATCACAAGCTTCTCAACTTCAGAAAGTTCTGCTTTTATATCCATTTCTAACTCTTTTATTATCTCCGAAATCAAAGAAAGTTCGTTTATTTTTTGTTCGATTTCTTTTAAGTCCTTTTGTAATGCATTAAATTGTTCTTGAGTTACCAAATTATCATGAATTGAAGGAGCAGCAACAAAAAAACCTATTATAAATCCTAAAGCAACTGCCAAAATAAATGAAACAACCATTCCACCCTTACTATTCAAACTCATACCTTCTCCTCCTATGTTTTTAAATTTTTACTCCCCTTAGAAATTCAAAAAAATAGATTTTATCAATATTCTTAGTTTAAATTTTTTTGAGATACCTATTTGAACTCTTAAACTTTTAAATTCTATTCTGAAAATATCTAAATATAAGTGAAATATTTAATTATGATAATTATATCATTTTTTAAAAGGTAATTTCAAATGAATATGCAATTCATTTGAAATTACCAAATCAATTTTTTGAGTTTCTATCAACATCATTAATAACTTCTTTTGTTTCTTTTATTTTTCTAAAAAATTCTCCACAACTTTCACTAATTGTTCTAAATCATCTATTAAAGGAGAATGGCCACACTTTTCCAAATAAACTAAAGTCGCATTATTTCCAATATCTGCTTTAATATCCAGAGCCATCTGTTTGGGAACAACTAAATCATTTTCTCCCCACAATATTAATGTTGGACACTCAATTTTTGAAGCTCTGTTATCGCCGTGTTTAACACCGTTAAATTCATTACTTATATTAAAGGTTGCTAAAGCGTAGTCTACGTCAACTAAGTTTCTTTGTGTTAGCATATCTTCAAGATATTCTTCGTACTTTGCATCATCCGGCTTATTATGGGTGTATATAGTGGCTTCCCATATTCTTTTAAGCATTTCTTTATCTTTATTTTTGTATGCACTGAGAATGGGAAGTACTTGAATGGGATCCTGTGCTATTTCTTCTTTCGTTTTTAAAAATTCTCCTATTATAGGTTTTCCTGTAACATCTTTTTTAAAAATCGGATATCCACGGGTTCCTACAGATTCCAATAAAACGAGTTTTTCAACATATTCAGGGTAATCTGCTGCAAAAACCATACAGACTCCACCGCCAGTTGACCAACCGATCAAACTAAACTTTTTAATGCCAATTTCATCAACAAAAAGTTTTAAATCTTCTTTAAAGTCATCTAAAGAATTTATTGGAGTATTATATGTAGAAATTCCAAATCCTCTTAAGTCAGGAGCATAAACGGTGTATTTAGGATCTAACGCATCAATAAAAACATCCCAATGTTTTGAAGAAGTCATATTTCCATGAATTAATAGAAGGATTTTTTCTCCTCCCTTTCTATATCTGTATCCAATAGTTTCACCATTTGGAATATTTACCTGATTCAAAATTACGTTCATTTAAAACACCTCCTAAATAATTAAATATGAATTATTTCTTACTTTATTATATATAATTTTAATTTAAGATATAAACACTACTAACAGTAGTTGTGAATAATTATAAACAACCCAAAATAATTAAAATTGCTTAGATACAAAAATCTCATTTTTAAAAATTTTTATTTTTTACATATGGATAGTTTATAAATTAAAATTAAAAGATTGATAATGCAGCCTGATCTCCAGTTATTGGAAAAGAAATAACTGAGAACCAGATTTGGGTGATTACGCTTTACACTTTTTGTTTTATCCCATAATCCCTCCAAATATAGATTGGAGAAAAATGAAGGAAATAATAAAATAAAAGTCAAGGGTGAGAACATGAAAAATAAAAAAGTACAAAAGATCAAATTATGATGACTATGTTTTTGGTGTCAAGAAAGGTAGAGCTAAATCTATTATTTCTGATTATTCTAAGATTTATCCTATCATTTATGAATCAGCAGGTATAGATAGGTCTGATGATTATAACAATTCTAATGATTCTGTTTATCTTAAAAGAAAACTTAGTTATTATGAAAAGATTCTTCTTGAAAAAGAATTACAGCTGAGAATAGTAATGGATGAACTTGAACTTTAAAAAAATATGAACCACTATTGGATATTATTGATGCTTTGATAAAACGATTGTTCCTTCACAGATAGGACATACAGGTAAAGAAAACGATTTCATCAAAGCTGTTCATACAGAAAAGCTAATCCTAAAGAACTCATAATCAGAACAGATAACGGTTCTCAATTTAAATCAACAGCAACTGAAGTTTTTATGAATAAGGTGATTCTTTGAATTATATGACACAAAATGAATTTAATAAGATGTTCGAGAATAATTCAGATTCTTATTTTAATTCAAAAACTATTTTTTATGAAAAAATGAGATTTTCTTATTTATTCTCCAATAACATAGGATCAGGCCGGTCCTAATGTGTTTTGTTTTACTTTTAACTCTGCACTTTGTTCTTCTAATAAGTTTAATATTTCTACTCTCATTTCTTCCGTTTCTTGTATTATCATCTCTTGGGATTCTATGGTTTGTACAATTTGATTGAACACATTAATTTAATCTAGTAAATAAATTCTTTGTGTTTTGAAAACTTTGTTTAAGCTCTTCTGTTGCTATTACCATACCATCTTTAATCAATTCTAATGGAATATTTAGCTCATTAAAAGAAGAAAATACATTATTTTATTGCTTGCTTCTAATGATGAAAAATATATAAAAGAAAGTTGCATAATATTATCTAATATTTCAATTGATCTATCTGAATAAAAAACTAAAGTTGAAAGAAATTTTTTGTCAGCAAGATATTTAACATTCAAAATACTTGTTTTAAATCATTAGAAATATTTGTAAAATCTTGATCTATAAGCCTTTCCTGAATTGAACCAAATTACCTAAATTAAACAAGCTTTCATAAGTTTCTACGTAACTTTTTAAATTGACAATTTCCGTCGATTCACTTGCTTCATTCATAAAATCATCTTTTATATTACTTATATTAATCAAAAAATTTTTTTGTGTCTCAGCATCATAATATATTACATAATCTTCTAAAGCTAAAGCTGCTTCAAAAAAATTCATTTCTATTTCTGAAATTCTACTTGTTTCGTCAGATAAATTTTTATAACTTTTCAGACCTTGATTAGAAGTTATCAAAGAATAAATAAGGATTTGGTTTTCCAAGACTTAATACAGAAATATCAATATAACTTGCAATAACATACTCTAACAACATTGTTTCCTGACTTTGACAGTTAAGAGGGGAAATTGAAGGAACCCCAACGGTAGAAAGCGGGTTTGATAACAAAAAAGAAGAGAAAAAAAATCAAGTGTAGTGACATGATTAGTATGTATAATTTCTTATTTCTGTTGACTTCATAATTGTTTTCATGGTATAATATAAGTGACATTATGAAGTCAAGGGGTGATTTTTATCTTTCTTAGAACTGTAAAAAATAACGAAGGTAAACAGTATCTTCGAATAGTAGAAAGTTATCGAGAAAACGGTAAAACTAAACAGAAAATCATAGCTAATTTAGGTAGAGTTGATTTAATAAGTGTAAAAGAAGCAGAAAATATAATTAGAAAGTTAGAAGAGATATTTGGGATAAAAGAAGGTTTAAAGATAGAAGAGATAGAAGAAGAACCAGAAAAGAAGAATTACGGGATAAAAGTAATAGTGGACAGATTGTTTAAAAAGTACGACATGGATGAATTCTTTAAAAACATTGATGAAAAGACAAGGTTTGATGTACAAGAGCTTTTGAAAATAATGGTAATGAACAGGATATTAGAACCAAAAAGCAAGTTAGGGATATTCAACAATCTTGAATATTATTGTAAAAGTCAATACCATAGT
>NZ_AZRK01000021.1 GCF_002895485.1 Petrotoga sp. 9PWA.NaAc.5.4 | reverse complement strand
GTTTGTAAGCTTGAAAAACATCTTCAATATTTTCAAAAGAATTTAGTTGAACAAACTCTCTTTCAAGGCTTGAATGATGTGATTCAATGAATGCTTGTGAATTAGGATTGTTTTTGTATCCAAACTCATGAGTTATTTCCATTTCATCCATGAATGATTTGGTTGCTTTTGATTTAAATTGGGGACCATTGTCTGTTCTTATTATGAGTTTTTTAGGGTCAGCTTTTCTGTATGAAATACCGTTGTAAACAGCTTTGATAAAATCTTTTGATTTACTTGAATGTCCTATCTTTGAAGAAACAATCGTCTTATCAAAAGCATCAATAATATCCAGTATATGAACAAAGCCATCGTATTTTGTTGGGATGAATTTGATGTCTCCTTCCCAGAATCTATTGGGAGCATCTATTTCATGATTATGTGGTCTTCTCTTTGGATGTTTGAAATGGTTTCTGTAAGCTCTAACAACACCTAATTCTTTTCTTATTCTGTAAATCTTTTTGTGGTTAACAATTATTCCAAGTTGGTTCTTAAACACAACAGATAACTTCTTATCTCCAAGAGATTTAAAGTAAAAAGTTGGATCGTTTGGATTGTTGTTTTCATATATGGAGATTATAATCTCTTTAATGTGTTCATCCTCAATAATTTGACCATTGATAGTATAAGAGAATCCTACGAATCTTTTTTGTTTTGGTTTAGCCTTGATAGTCTCAACAACAAAGAACAACCTTGTTTTGAAGTAAAAAGAGCTTGAACTCATATGAAAATAATCCAGAAGATAACTCAGGCATACACCATAATTTCTGTATTTAATAATAAGAAACAATTTACCAATATCTGTACAATTCACTTGTGGTTCATATTTTTTTTTAAAAGTTCAAGTTCATCTCTTACTATTCTCAGCTGTAATTCTTTTTCAAGAAGTATCTTTTCATAATAATCGAGTTTCCTTTTAAGATAAACAGAATCATTAGAATTGTTGTAATCATCCGACCTATCTATACCTGCTGATTCATAAATGATAGGTGGAATCTTAGAATAATCAGAAATCATAGACTTAGTTCTTCCTTTTTTGGTTTTAAACACAGAGTCATCATAATTAGATTTTTTGTACTTTTGTACCCATTGAGAAAGAGTGTTAAAAGGTATAGAATACTCATTTGAAAAATCTTTTAAAGACTTTTCACTGTTAAGATATTCTTTAACAAGTTGCAGCTTTAAATCACCGGAATAAACCTTTTTCTTTTTCATGTTCTCACCCCTTATTTTATTTTATCATTTCCTTCATTTTTCTCCAATCTCTATGAGGGGTGATTATGTGCAATAGAATGTGCAAAGCACAGATATTCAACATATTTTATCAATTTCTATGACTTAATGTCACAACTAAAAAAGGCATTATTAGAAAATAGACTACAAACAAGACTAAAACATTTTGCAAAATACAAAGTACTTGTAATAGATGAGATAGGAT
>NZ_AZRK01000020.1 GCF_002895485.1 Petrotoga sp. 9PWA.NaAc.5.4 | reverse complement strand
CTCTATGAGGGGTGATTATGTATATTTATCAAAGCAATCTATTCCTGCAGTTTTATATCTTTGCCAAGTATGCCGTTGTTCTTTTTTAATTCATCAAAAAAGTTTCGGGGCTTTGAGATATTTTTGAGGTTGAGATGATATTATAAATCTCTTGAAAGACTTCTTTCTTAAAAGATAGCTTTATGAATCTTTCATTGTTTTGCAACGTTTATACCCCTACCCTTTTTAAATTTTATAAATATTTTTTCTTCTATTTCTACGATTTCTCCTTCTTCTTCAATATCTTTAGCCAATAAAAATCCTTGAAGAAATTTCTCTTTATTTTCATAAAAGAAGTATTCGATATCATAAATACTATATCCAAATAATGAAAGAATTGGATTAATCGCAATAAGATCACTTTTTATGTATATACTACCAATAACGACAAACAATATCAAAAAAGAAATAAGTTCAATTTCTCCAAAAGATCCTAAAAATGGAAAAATATATACAAAAATATATTCGATCAGTCTATGATTTACTGTTTGATATCTTAAAATGTTTATCTTTCTTTTGCGACCTTTTCTTTTAACAGCTTTAAATAGCAATAAACTAAGTAAACATACTACGATAATAACTAAAACAAAAATCCAAAAAACAATATAGTTTCCTACAATTATATTATTAATAGCATATATAATAAACAATGGTAAATATGACAATAAAAACAAAATGATTTTCGCTCTATTATTGATCATATTAATACACCGTCTTTCTAAAAAATTATAAAATTATAACTTGAGCAAAAATTCTTCGTCTTTAATATTTTACTACAATAATTAGAATATCGTTTTGAACTTTCAAACTATTGTATTAAAATCTTGATTAATTGGTTTAAAACAAAGAAAAAGTATGCTATAGGCAAGGGTAATAAAAGGAATTTAATATGATTTAGTGTATTAACTTGACAACTTAAAAATTTTATGCTAAAATTAAGTAAATTTGATTTGGTTTGGGTGATTTTATGAAAATAAGTAAGTTATTAAAAATTAATAATAATAATAATAATAATACGCAGCGTCGGCAATTAACGCTGTAGTATTGTTATTGTAAAGATTGCCGGCGCTGAATAAAAAAAATCAGCGCCGGTTTTTTATTATGTTTGGGGTCGAATCAAGGCTAAACAACCTATATGGGTTATGGGCGACTCCAATAAAGTAAAATTGAAAATTTTGTATGTATAAAACCGTTAAACCTGATTACGCAATCAGAAAATTAGTAAATAAAATAAATTTTGAATTTATAATGGGTTCAGGGCAGAGCCTTTTCCATCTCTCAGTAAAAATACCGAAGAAGTAAAAAAAATAAATAATTAGTAAATATTAAAATTATGAAGATATTTTATAAAAAATTAACGTTAAAATATTTACAAAAACTAAGTTTCATAATTTTTAAAGTGAGTAAAAAATATCTAATAGGGACTTTAGAAATGATAATCTTCAGAAAATAAGATTTTGAATTTAAAATGGGTCCGGGGCGGAGCCCTCCCCCTCTCTTTCGCTACACATAGCGAAAAAGTTAAAGGAATTAGGGATTAATGAGGATTAGAAGCATGGAGGTATTTTTGAATGAATTTAAGACTAAAATATTGACAAAACCTAAGTTTTAAAATTTCTAAAGTGAGTAAAAATATCTAATTTCAGGAGGGAGAAATTATGGAAAAAGTAAAAAGTGAAGGTAGAAAAGTTGACTCTGTTAAGTTGGTTGAAGAATATTTGAAAAACGAAACCTATAAAGATGCTTTATTGATTCAATCAGAAATTTTAAGGTTTTCTCGTGAATTTTTATTATCTAAAGGATTTATAGAATTCTTACCGGTAATTATTTCAACGATTACAGATCCATTGAATCATGATGTTTTTGATGCACAAATTGATTATTATGGTTATAAATACTATGTTACAAAATCTATGATCTTACAAAAACAGGTAGGAGTTCTTGTGCATGATAAAATATTTTCCGTTTCTCCAAATTTAAGGTTAGAAAGAGAAGAAAAGTATCAATCGGGACGTCATTTAATAGATTTTGTACAGTTAGATTTGGAAGTTAAAAATGCGAAAAGAGAAGATATTATGGATTTAATGGAAGATTTGATAATTTATGTTATTAAAAATATTTTAGACAAATATTCTGATATAATATTAAAGTATCATCCTACATTGAAAATTCCAAGTAAACCTTTTGAAAAAATTACTGTTAAAGAAGCTAAACTCCTTTATGGCAATGATTATGAAGTTGCTTTGTCAAAGCATAGCGAAGGACCAGTTTGGTTGATAGATATGCTTATATTAGAAAGAGAGTTTTATGACAAACAGAATGCTAAAGATCCAGAAACTTTGTTGGATTTTGATTTGATTTATCCTGAAGGTTTTGGTGAGGGTATATCTGGTGGAGAAAGAGAAAATGAATACGAACAGATAGTAAAAAGGATAGAATTAAAGGGTAATGGTTTGGAAAGTTATGAAGATTATTTAAATATTGCAAAAGAAGGATTTTTAGAACCTTCTGCTGGATGTGGAATAGGCATAGAAAGGTTTACGAGGTATATCTTAGGCCTTGATCATGTGGAGAAATCAAGACTTTTTGCAAAAGCACCTGGGAAATTTTCAATTTAATATGAAGTAAAGCTGAGTCACATTTGGCAAAGAGAAACTAATAATGGAGGAAGAAGTTATGAATATTAAACGAGCAATAATTTCTGTCTATGACAAAACAAATTTAGAAGATTTTGCAAGATTCTTATTTGAAAATGGTGTTGAAATAATTAGTACGGAAGGTACGGCATCTTTTTTAAAGGCTAAAGGTATAGAGGTTACTAAGATGTCTGATTATATAGATTTTCCTGAGATACTAAATGGAAGAATAAAAAGTATCGATGCCAAACTTTTTGGTGGAATATTAGCCAAGTCGAACGATAAAGTTCATGAGGAAGAAATGGAGCAATATAATATTAAAAGGATTGATATGGTAGTGATTAATTTTCCTTCATTTATTGATATGGCAAAAAAAACTGCAAACGAAGAGAAGCTACTTGATTATTTGGATATAGGTGGATTTTCTCTGATTAGGGCTGCTGCTAAAAATTATAAGGATGTTGTACCTTTGGTAGACCCAAATGATTACCAAAATGTGAGGGAAAATTTGGAAGAATGTGGAGATGTTCCATTGCAATTGAGAAGAAAACTTTCGTTGAAAGTCTTCTTTTCTTCTTCAAAGTATGATGCAAGTATCCATAAAGTCTTCTCGGAACTCTTTGCTTCTGAAAAGTTTGATCATGAGTTCTTTGAGATTTTGGGCAATTTACGATATGGCTCCAATCCTATGCAAGAAGCTGTTTTGATGAAATTTTTGGATAAAAAAAGTTTTGTGAATAATCTTGAGAATCTAACTTCTTATAAAAAGCCAACGTTAAGGATATTAAAAGATGTAAAAATATTATATTCTCTTGTTAGTAATTTAGAAGGCAGATTTTTGGGTTTTTCAAAAAAAGGAACGTTTGTTTTTGGTTATTTAAATCCTTCTGAAGAAGAAAGTATGAAATTTATAGATATTGTTAAGCGTTTGAAAGGTGGAGTAGTGTATTGTGATGATTTACAAACAATTGAAGAGTTGAAGGAATCAAGACATGATTGTTTATTAACTTCGGCTAATATTGGAAATACAGAAGAAATGTTATCTTTTAAACCTATGGTTTTTAGAATCAAAAAAGAGCTTTTAACATATGAAGATGAATATATAGTAGAAGGAGATCTCGTTATAAAACAAAATTCTTTAAAGTTTTCGCCTAATACAACTCTTGTTGAAAAAGTTGCGTTTGAAGTATCGAAGAATCATAAATCTGATACAATTGTTTATGTTAAGGATAATAAGATATATTCAGGTAATCAATCGTGTTTAAATAGAGAAATAGCTTTGTTAAGTCTCGAACAAATTTTAGAATTGGCAGAAGAAACTCCCATGGGTGGAACTATGATTTTGGATTCTACGGTGAATTCTGAAAAAATTGTAAAAAAACTTTTAGAGTGGAATATAAAAAAGATAATAGTGCCACCAAACTTGCCAGGTTATGAAACATATGTAAAAGAGTTAGAAAATAATGGAGTGGAAGTTTTGAGTACTTCGCAAAGATATCATAAATATTAATTAATCAAACCCCTAAATTAGGGGTTTTGTTTTTTTAATTATTTTAAATTCTAATAGCCAATTAAATTCAAAGTTTATTTTTAAAGTGTATAATTATTATATAATAAATATGAATTTATAATGGGTACAGGATAGGGTCCTCTCCCATTCTTTTGCGGTACGTA
This sequence comes from Petrotoga sp. 9PWA.NaAc.5.4, assembly GCF_002895485.1. Taxonomy (NCBI): domain Bacteria; kingdom Thermotogati; phylum Thermotogota; class Thermotogae; order Petrotogales; family Petrotogaceae; genus Petrotoga; species Petrotoga sp. 9PWA.NaAc.5.4. Next base: position 57,858 of record NZ_AZRK01000020.1, on the reverse strand, counting down.
GCGAAGAAGTTAAAGAAATTAAGAATTAGTAAAGATTAGAAGTGTGGGAGTGTTTTTGAAAATATTTAACGCTAAAACATATATAAAATACAAATTTTAAAATTTCTAAGGTGAGTAAATAATAATAATGTAATTAACAATAAAAAATGCTCTTAATAATTTGGCGATAGAGAGAGGGATCAACTTGGAAAGTGGGAAAGAGTATAAAATTTCGGTAGTTTTAGTTACAAAAAATGAAGAAAAAACTATAGAATCTTGCCTTGAATCATTGATAAATCAAACGAAAGTTCCAGATGAGATTATAATTGTTGATGGAATGTCGACAGATAATACAGTTGAAATAGTAAGGAAGTATCAGAGAAAGTATAATCATATAGCATTATTTTTTAACGATAAGGTTTACACTCCATATGGTCTCAATTTAGGCATTAGAAAAAGTAAAGGGGATTTTATATTGATAGCAGGAGCTCACACAATATTCAATAAATATTATATAGAAAAATGTATAAATTTTCTTGTTAAAAATCATGAAGCTTATGCTGTAGGCGGTATTACTCGATCTGAAGCAATAGATAGTAATAATTTTTTAGAGAAGGCGTTTGCTTTTGTGTATTCTTCTCCTTTTGGTACAGCTGCTAAACATAGATACGATAAAAGTGGAGAAAAGGAAGTAGATACGGTTGCATATGCATGTTATAGAAAAGAAGTTTTTGAGAAAATAGGATACTTTGATGAACGATTGTTTAGAAATCAAGACATTGAATTTAATTATAGAATGAGAAAAAACGGATTGAAAATATATCTTATGCCGATTGAAAATACTTATTTTGTTCCTAAAAATTTCAGTGATTTTGTCAAAAAAAATTTTTCTAATGGATATTGGAACTTTTTAACCTTAAAATTAGCTCCTCATGGTATTTCCATTAGACATTTCATCCCTTTCATTTTTACGTTGTATATATTTTTTTTAATATTATTTTTAATATTTTCTGATAATATATTGTTTAATTTACTTTTTTCTTCTCCCATATTGGTATATTTGTTAATAGATATTTATTTTTCCTTTAAATTTGCAATAAGTAGCAAGAATATACGATTATTTTTCTACTGTTTGTCAATGTTTCCTGTTTTGCATATTTCTTATGGATTGGGGACATTGTGGAGTATAATTAAGTCATTGCAATGACTATAGCATTTTTGGAGAGTGGCAAAAAATATGTTGTTAGTTCAAGTGCTTCTTTCTTTTTTAATCTCGGTAATATTAGTTCCTTTTATGATAAAAATTGCCAAGAAGTTTAATATTGTTGATAAACCAGATAATATTTTAAAGGTTCACAAAGAACCTACACCATATTTAGGTGGAATAGTAATTTTTTTATCTGTGTTGCCTTTTTATTATAAGGATTTGGGATTTATAATTCCTGCAGGTCTATTAACCTGTATAGGTTTATACGATGATATAAAACGAGTCTCTCCCTTTATAAGATTAATAGCAGAATTTATCGTAGTATCTATGGCTATATATTACGTAGCAGGGATAGATCAACCATTTCAATTTATTTTGCTTGTTATAACAGGAATTGCCTTAATAAATGGAGTAAATATGGTTGATGGAATGGATGGAGTGTGTGCAGGTACGGCTGTTGTTAGTTTGTTATTTTTTGCTTTTATTTCTAAGAACTTTGGATTATTAATTTTTGCAGCAGCAATTTCAGGATTCTTGATTTATAATTTTCACCCTGCAAAGATTTTTCTAGGTGATGCCGGATCATATCTTATAGGATACATTTTGTTTTATTCTTTTTCTTTTTTGTCTGGAAGATCTGGAAGAGGCGGATATTTTATTTCTTTGATTATCACTGGTTTTTATTTTACTGATTTAACTTATGCTGTAATAAGGAGAATTTTGAATAAAAAATCTCCTTTTTTGGGCGATAAAGATCATATTTATGATAAAATAAGGAAAAAATTCAATAAGGAATCTAAGTTTGTTGCTGTTTTTACTTATTTAATTTCATCTATTTTTGGAATTATAGGAGTAATTAGTTGGGATTTTCAATTTATCGGTGTTATAATAGTAATAATAACCTTTGCTTTTATTGGATATTATTTTAAGTTATATACTTATAATTAGGATCATCTAAATAAATCGAAGTAATAAGAAAAGAGGTGCTAAATATGATAATGTTAAAAGGTGCATATGGAGATTATATGAAATTAAGACCTGTTGCAGTTAAGAAGATCTTTTTTGATGATGTGGTTTTGAGAAACAATCAAGGGTCAGATCTTTATGAAAAGTATACATATGAAATCGATGGAAGGTTTGGTAATTTTAAGTGGTTAAACAATGAATTTGAATTGGAAGAAGAAAATAAAAAAAATAAATTGAGTAAACTTTGTATAGATATTGAATATGTTCCGTTAGTGTTAACCATTTTGAGAATTAACACATTTTTTAGAACTAATAAAAAAAGTATGGTTTCATTTTTTTCTACGGATCAGGAAAATAATACTCCAGAAATTATATATGAAAATTTTTTTAATTATGCTGTAAGTGAAAGTAGCGATGGAGTTTTTCTGTATTTAAAAAAGATAGAAAATGGGCTAATTGAACACCATGTAGTTTTCACAGTTCAGAATTATGGGAACTTTTTTGATATAGTTGTTCAAACTGATGAAAAGAGTATCAAAAGTTTTTATAAAAACTTATTGAATGAGACAAATAACTTTAGATTAGCTGTTTTACCAAATATTATTCAGAGAATTACACCGTATTATGAAAAAATCCTTGAAAAAATCGGTATAGTTAGTTATGAAGATATTTTAAATGTAAACGATGATTTTTTTTCATTGTTTGACATCTTTCCTGAACAAGTTATTGGGTACATGGAAGCTAAAAACGATTTTGAAAATTTTTTAGATTATCTGTCGTCTTTAAAAGATCAGGAAAGTTCTGACTTTTATCTTTTTGAAAATATGAATAAAGATCCGGAAATAGATATAGATTTTACAATTGGTAATATGGAAGAATTGGAAGAAGAAATTAGAGATTCAATTTATGAAGAAAATAACGATATGCAGGAAATCAATAAAGATAGCTTTTATAACGAATACAATGATTTACTCATTGAAATGGAAGAAGAATTTATGAACTTTATGGATCATATTATGTATGATGAATTAAATAAGCAAGATAAGAAAAAGTATTTAAAAGGTATTAAAAATATAATAGATGAATTAGGATCTTTATTTAATGATTTGAAAAGTAAAAAAGAATTTGAAAAAGAACTTCTTCTTGATTTAGTTAATGGTTATGGTATAGAACAAGTAGAAAATAAAAAAGATGTTCTTTCAGAAATATTTCAATACTTAAATTTGGATAAAGATTTAAAAGATATCTATGAAATTTCAGAAGATAAACTTCTGAAAGATTATAAAAGTTGGTATAAAGAGATTATTTTTAAGAAAAGTAAAAATATGAGAGAATTTATTAAAAACTAAATGATAACAAAGGAATATTTTTAAAAGTCGGCTTTCAAAAGCCGACTTTTAAAATTTATGGTTTTATTATATTTCCACGGTTAGGTGAGTTTTTTGGTTTCGCCGTAGGGGGTTGAATTCTTTCTAATTCTTTCAAGAGTTCTGGTGAAGCTATAGAAATATTGTTGCTTTTTTCCTCTTCCTCCATCAATTGTTTCAGCTTTTCTTGATAGTCTTCTAACCTCTTTTTTAAGGTATCAAGATTATTATCAACCCAATTAACTATACCTTCAGTAACTGAATCGATTCTTTCTTCTGTAATTTCGACTTCTTCTTCACTTAATTCATTCAATGCTTCAAATTCTTCTTTTACGGCTTCTTTGATATTTTCTTCAGTTAAAATATCATTTTTCCTTAATAACCTTAAGGCAACGTTTGTTCGGAATTTCAGATCTTCCATCGAAACTTCCAAACTTTCTAAACGTGCCATCAAAATTTGTAATAATTGATCAAGAGAAATTTGCATTAAAATGCCTCCAAAATATAAAATTTATCAAACTAACTAAGTCTGACACTTAAAATTATATCATAAATTTCACTAATAAAAAAGCTCAGATTTTAATTCTCTCGTCATTAGCTCATAGATTGCTTTCTTAGGATTTAATCCTGTATATAATACTTCATAAATTTTAAATGCTATGGGCATTTCAATGTTTTTCTTTCTTGCATCATTATACACGGCTTTTGCTGTATAAACGCCCTCTGCAACCATTGTCATTTTCTTTAGTATTTGCTCAAGAGTTTTCCCTTTTGAAAGCATTTCGCCCACATACCTATTTCTACTGTGCGTGCTTGTACAAGTGACTACTAAATCTCCTATACCAGCTAATCCCATAAATGTTTCCTTGTTTCCTCCATAATGAGAACCATATCTAATTATTTCGACAAGCGAACGTGTAATAAGGGCCGCTTTAGTATTATCCCATTTTCCAAATCCATCGATAACCCCAGCTCCAATGGCATATATATTTTTTACAGCACTACTTATCTCGACACCTATAAGATCTGTGTTGGAATAAACCCTAAAAGTCTCACAACTAAATATTTTTTGGATAATATTATTCGCTTCTTGAGAATTACCTGAGACGACAACGCTCGTTGGAACATTCTCTGAGACTTCTTCAGCGTGGCTTGGACCGCTTAAAGTACAATATCTGTATTTTCCCAAGACTTCTTCAAATATTTGATTAGGTAATTTTAAATTACTTATTTCTATTCCTTTGGAAAGATTTACAAAAATAGTTTCTCTTTGAATATTCTTTTTCTCGATTGTTGAAAGTACTTCTCTTAAATGCTGAACAGGAATGGCTAATATAACAATATTAGAATTTTCAACACTTTGGTTTATATTTCTTTCAACTGTGATACCTTTTGGTAAATGTATTTGAGGCAAATATTTTTTATTTTCCCGCTGTTTGATATCCTCTAAAATTTCTGGGTTTCTATCCCAAATAGTAACTTTATAACCATTTTTTGTTAATAAAGCTGCTATAGCTGTTCCCCAACTTCCCGCTCCTAAAACAGTAATTCTATTCATACTTTCTCAAGTTCCTGAGCTATGATATTAACAGCTTCTTTTACAGATGGTGTTCTATAAGCTTTAGATGTATCGTCTAATTTTATTAACCAGTTTTCATCATTTTTAGTGACAACAACAAAGAAAAATTGATTAAATCCTGCATCTGAGGAATGAATTTTTAACATATATTCATTTTTGTTTATATTGCAATAAACGTCTTTGATAACGAAAAAGATTTCACCTTTTGTAAATTGGAAACCTTTAAGAGAGGTTAATTTTATTTGCAAAATATCAGAAACTTTTCTATGAGGCAAGGCAAATTCCCCTTCTAAGAATCGTTTTAAAGATTTATCACTTGTTTTTACTTTTTTTGCAACTAACAAATAAGTTTTTCTACCTAACTCTTTCCATTTAAGTTCGTATTTTGTTTTTATATGAGAATCATAATCTTTTACAATCGAATCGATATGGAAAGAAGCATTATTTAAAAGTCTTTCTCTTACTTCTTCAATATAAGGTAAAAAATCGCTTTTCAAAAGAATTTCTCCATTAAAAGTTAACACGTGTGCCAAGGTTTCAACAAAATTATCGTCGAAAAGTCTTCTTTTTGCATGCCTCTTTTTTGGCCAAGGACAAGGAAAATTAAATATAGTTTTTCCTATAGAATTATCTGAGAAAAACTCTCTTAAAGCAAATCCCGCATCTTCATGTATGATTCTTATATTACTCAAGTTATTTTCAAATATCTTTTTTTGAATCTTATAGCAAGAAGTCAAAGAAGTTTCTATACCTATAAAATTTGTATCAATATTTCTTTTGGCTGATTCAATTAAAAATTCTCCTCTGCCAAATCCGATTTCAACGGTAATAGAATGGTTATTTTCAAATATATTCTGCCATTGGATCGGATATTTTTGAAAATCATTAGTATACACTTCATACTTTCCTAAAAAGGAAGTTTTCAACGCAATCCTCCAACTTTAAATATATTACTCACTTTAAAAATTTCAAGAGTTAGATTTTATAAGTATATTAATTAAAAACAATTTCTAAATCAACTAACTTTAATTAGATGAAGTCTCAACGGTATTGTTCACTGCTTCAGGTGCTAATTCTCCTAAATACTTTTTCACTTTAATGTGTAAAGAGGATTTTTTTCTTGCTGCATAATTTCTATGAACGACACCCTTAGATTTTGCTTTATCTATGGTTTTAAAAGCTTTACGTAATAGTTCATTTACTTGTTCTTTATCAGCGTTTTGAGAAATACTCTTTTCTAACTCTTTGGAAACCTCTTTGATTCTTTTTAGATAACCTCTATTTCTGTTTCTTCTTATTTCTGATTGTTTAGCTCTCTTTTTTGCTGATTTTGTATTTGGCAATTTTTAAATACCTCCTATAATTTTCATTTTTTAATCACTTTAAAAATTCTAAAATTCTCATTATATATTGTTTTATATCTGATTTTTTTACAAAATACCTCCCCCATTCTAAACCTTACTAATTTTTAATTTCTTTGGCTTTTCGGTACTTGTAGCCAAGGAATGGGAAGAGGGCCCTATCCTGTGGACCCATTTTAAATTCAAAAACTTATTTGTAGAAAATTTTCATTTCTATAAAGTTCCTAATTTTCATTTTTATTGTCTATGTTGGTTTCAATATGAATTCAAAACATCTTTTTTTGAAAAAACATCTTTTATAAAGTGTATAATTTTTATATACACTGATATGTTTTTGCTAAAGTTAAGTTAATACTATGTATAGGCTCACTACAGATGTTCTATGGTTGTTTAAATAAAAGAATTATAATCTAAACAATAATTTATAAAATTAAAGTCCCAAAGCACTTTTAAGTTCTTTTACTTTATCTAACTTTTCCCATGGAAATTCTATGTCATCTCTTCCAAAATGTCCATAAGCTGCGGTTTTTCTATAAATTGGTTGTAGCAAGTTAAGATTATGTATTATTGCTGCAGGTCTAAAATCAAATATATCGTTCACTACTTTGTATATTTTTTCTTCATCAACTTTTGCAGTACCTTTTGTATCGATGCTAAGTGACACAGGATGTGCAACTCCGATAGCATAAGATACTTGAATTAAAACTTGATCAGCGGCACCGCAAGCAACTAAATTTTTTGCAACATATCTCGCCATATAAGATGCTGATCTATCTACTTTTGTAGGATCTTTTCCAGAAAACGCTCCACCACCGTGTGGTGCCCAACCACCATAGGTATCAACTATTATTTTTCTTCCTGTTAATCCTGTATCAGCCTGAGGTCCACCAATAACAAATCTTCCTGTTGGATTAACTAATATTTTTGTATTTTTTGTCAAAAGATTTTGTGGTACAACAGGGTCTACAATATATTTTCTAATAGATTCTTCTAAATCCTGTCTCTTCACTTCAGGTGAATGTTGAGTAGAAATCAAAATAGTATTAATTGCGATAGACTTTAAATTTTCATCGTATTCTACGGTAACTTGTGTTTTTCCATCAGGCCTTAAGAAATCTAAGACATTTGATTTTCTGACATCGGCTAATTTCTTAGCAAGCCTATGCGCAAGAATTATAGGTAAAGGCATATAAGCTTCCGTTTCATTTGTTGCATAGCCAAACATAAGCCCTTGATCACCAGCTCCAATTTTCTCAAAAGGGTCTTCTTCGTTTTTTGACTTAGATTCATAAGATTTGTCTACACCTAAAGCTATATCAGGGGACTGTTCCTCAATAGAAGTAACAACTGCACAAGTCTCTCCGTCAAATCCAAATTTTGCTCTGTTATATCCTATATCCAATACAGTATTTCTAACGACAGTTGGGACATCAACGTATGCAGAAGTTCTAATTTCGCCAGTTACAACAACCAAACCTCTTGTAACTAAGGTTTCAACAGCAGACCTTACATTTATCCTATTTTCTTCGGGTTCTTTTTCTAACAGTTCATCTAATATGGCATCAGAAATTTGATCACAAATTTTATCAGGATGACCTTCTGTTACACTTTCACTAGTAAATAAATATTTCTTCATTATAAACCTCCTATTCAAGATGTATGCTGCCCATTTTAAAAACTTCAAAACTTAAGTTTTATAAACATTTTGATTTTAATTTTTTTAAAAAATATTTTCTAAACACGGTTTAGATATAAAATCATGCATCTCTAAATATTTTTGATACGTTGTATCAAGAAATATGCTGCACCTTTTTTTCGCCTCTGGCTAATATAGCGCTCTCAGGAAGAGGATAACACTTTACCATGAACCTACTTTAAATTTAAAATCTTATTTTTGAGATATTTATGTAAAATAACCGGCATAAATTATATCAAAAAAAATAATTTCTTCAACTCAATATTTATAATTTTTTGTTAATTTTTATTATCATATATTTTATCGTCTTATGGAGAAGGGCTTCCAATTTTCTATACAGCAGATAATTGAAATCATAATAAATATTTAAGGTCTAACAAAAATCAGATCAAAAGACTTCTCCTTTCCCCATGCATCTTCTAAAATAACTTTACCATTCAATCTTCCATTTGTTGGTATAGATGAAAACGCAGAAAAATCATTGACGACAATTGGAGATAAAAGAATATCTGAGTACATTTTTACCCAATAAACAGAAGAAGTAGAAGCATAACCATAAATTATATCTCCTTGGTAAAACTCTTCTTCTTTTATTTTACTAAAATCAAGTTTATAAGTTAAAATATTGTTAATATATAAAGAAATTTTTTTAGGTAAAATAGTAGAATTATCTCCTAATTTTTCTCTTACTCTAATTTCAATTCGGGGATAAAGACCCGAATATTCAACTATCGTTTGGCCATTTTCAACAACATCAAAATATTTGTTGTTGGATCTTATTTGTAAAAGTTCTAATTGTTTAGGTCTTGTTTCGGTATATTCCAAAAAGTCTAAAGCGTCGAAAAAGATAGTACCTTCATTGGTTTCTTGTAGCACTTCAAAATGAAGGTGAGGAGCTATTGCTTCTCCTGTATCTCCAGAATAAGCAATGATTTCATTAACATTTATAGGTATTTTACCCTTAGGAAATACAATTTCAATTCTTTGATTTCCAAATTCGTTTTGTACTAATTTAGTATATTGTAAAATTTTATCGGAAAATGTTTGTAAATGAGCATATCCGGTAATTAAATCTGATTTTTCATGATAAATAAAAATTGCGTTACCATATAAAGGATCGTTAAGCCAAACTTTATAAAGTGAGCCGCTTGCGCTGGCGTAAACGGGTTCACCTCGCCTGTTAAATGTTGAAAAGTCAACCCCTAAATGAAAGTGAGATAAAGGTCCTGTGTTTCTATATTCACCAAAAGAAGCGGTTATATAAGAATTTTTTATAGGTGGTTGAAAAAGTTGAGAAAATATTAAAGTGAATGAAAACACTAATGTTATTAATAATAAAAAACTTTTTTTCAAAGAAACTTCCTCCCTTTAATTTTAAAATGCTATCTTTCGAAAATCTTTATTTCTAAGACTTACTTATTAAAATATTTAAAATATATTTAAAATATGCGTTTAAGACAAAAATTATTCTTCTTTATTAGATTGTTCTTGAAATAATTTGATATATTTTGATGGAACCATCATTTTTATTGCGTGTTTATATACTAAGGACTGTTCGCTTCCTTTTTCTAAAAGAACAGTGTAATCATCAAAAGATTTAACTATACCGCTCGTTTGGAATCCCCCTTCTAAGTAGATTTTGACTTCAATTTTACTAACTCTGAGAATGTTTAAAAACCTATCCTGTAAATTAAATTTTTCAGCCATTTTGATCACCCCTACTTTTAATTTTTTATATTTTCAATTATTTGCTTTATCACATTTTCTTCAGAATCCAAACTTAAATTTATCCATTTGGCTTTTTCTAACCTTCTGAAATAAATAATTTGTCTACGGGCATAATTTCTTGTGTGTACTTTTATAAGATGAACCATTTTATTGAAATCTATTCTTCCTTCTAAATATTGTATCACTTCTTTGTAACCGATAGTATTTAATGCGTTTAGATTTTTCGAGTATCCTAAGGATAAAATATACTTGGTTTCATCTATGAGACCTTGCTCTATCATTTTTTCTACTCTTTGGTTTATCCTTTCATGTAACTCTTGTCTGTTTCTGTCCAAAATAAAAATATCAAAATCAAATTTTTTATTTTTTGTTTTATTTTCTTTGATAACCTCTCCCATTTTATTACCAGTTACTATATAAATTTCTATTGCTCTTATAATCCTTTTAATATCGTTTGGATGAATTTTTAAGGCACTTTGGGGATCCAGGTCTACAAGTATTTTCCTTAATATTCCAGGATTGTTATCTTCTAATTTTCTCAAATAGCTTCTTAGTCCATAATTTGATTCAACATTCAGAAATCCGTTCAGCAAAGCATCTATATAAAAACCTGTTCCACCAACTAAAATAGGTAATTTTTCTTGATTTATTATATTTTCTATGGTGGTTTCTGCTTTTATTTTATAATCATAAGCTGTAAAATTTATCGAAGGATCTATTTCTCCAAACAAATGATGTTTTACAGTTTTCAAAGTTACTTCATCTGGAAATGCAGTACCTATTTTGAAGTACTTGTATATTTGTCTTGAATCTAAACATACTATCTCACCATTTAAAACTTGAGCTATTTTTACGGAAAGGTCTGTTTTTCCCACTCCGGTAGGACCAGCAATTATTAAAACTTTTTTCATTGTTTTTCAATCACTCCGAATATAACCTTACTTTTGTCGCTTCCCATTTTTATGTTAAAATGGAACTTATTCCAAATTGAATCGTTTAAATGAGCTTTTATTACAACTCTCTTTCTTGCGACTCTTAACATATTTTCTAAATCATTCTCAGAGATGGTATCATAACTTGCAAACTTTCTAAGTGGATTCATAGAACTGGACTTAAGCTGAGGATTTTCAAACATAGGATCACAATATACAGTATCGTAACTATTATCTTCTTGATAAGCTAAAAAGTTTTTATAGTCTTGATTCAAAATTTCGATTTTCTTTGCGGATTCTTTGAGCCATTCTTCTTTGTAAGGGTACTTTAATATACTTTCTTTTACTACAATATATATAGGTAAAGACGCTTCAAGGCCTAAAACCTTTTTACAAAAATATCCTAAAAGCAAGGCATCGCTACCAAGGCCAAATGTCAAATCAAGTATTATTTCATCTTTATGAGGCTTAATAGAGTTTACTAAATAATCTACTCCAGTTTTTAAATAGTTATTTAACCTAATCTTTGAAACAGAAGGATGGAAAAACAATCTTCCATCCTTCCATTGACAAATTATTTTTAAATTTTTATCAATCACAAAAAAGAATTCATCGTTATCTACTGTATTACTTAAATTTTTTCTGGATATATAAATTCCATCATATTTATTACTTAATTTCATAGCAGTCTTTATCTGCTTTTCAGTTGGTTTATGGGAAGTTGTAAATACTCTCTTGCCGTGGTTTTTCATAATCAAAAAATACACCCTTTTTTTCCAATTCATTTTGAAGCTGGGAAATAATTTTTTCTTTTTCTTTTATTCTATTTTGTAATAGTTTTTTTTGATTTTCAAGGTCTTCGTACTGTGATTTAAGAAAAAAATAATTTTCAACTTGTCTATATATTTGAAATGTTATAAATATTATAACAAAAATTAGAATCATTATTAGAATGATTTTCCACAAAAATGAATAATTTTTTTTATGATTTTTAAATATATTTTTATTATTGTATTTTTTATCTTCTAATTGTATAAGCGGCATGAAAACACTTCCTCAATATTTTAATCTATCCTTTTAAGCCGCTTCTGGATATTCCTTCTACGAAATATCTTTGTAAGAATATAAAAAGAATCACTATCGGAATCATCGTAAATGTAGAAGCCGCCATCAATAAATTGTAAATTTCTCCAGCATCTGTTCTGAAATTTTGTAATCCTACTGCCAAAGTTCTCATTTCTGGACTTTTTGTAACTATTAATACCCACAAGAAAGCATTCCAACTGCCGACAAATTTCAATAAAGCTCCAGTTAAAATTGCGGATTTACTTAAAGGAACCATTACTGTCCATAAAAAACGCCAACTACTAGATCCATCTATCTTTGCTGCATCCCAAAGATCATTTGGAATTGTCATAAATTGTTGTCTAATTAAAAATATAGCAAAAACACTTACTACCCACGGAACTATTAGAGCATAGTAACTATCGATCCAAGAAAATTTGCTTATTGTGATATAATTTGGAACTAATAAAACTTCGCCTGGTATCATCATTGTTCCTAAAAAAATAGTGAATATTAAGTTTTTTCCCCAAAAATTAAGCTTTGCAAAAGCAAAAGCAGCCATTGCTGCAAATATTATTTCGCAAATTGTTGTTACTATAGCAACAATGATTGTATTTATGTAATATCTTGAAAAAGGTGCTGCATTCCATGCGTCTGAATAATTCTGAAAAGTATTTAATAAAACTTCACCAAAAGTGAAGTTAACTTCTCCTTGAGGTTTTTCGTCTATTAACCAAATAGCAGGAATATTCTTTGTAAAAATTTCAATTTTAGAGTTATTTTTGAATAAAATTTTATCTATAAAATCGGGAGATTCTATTAAAATTGCTCTAGCAATTGAATCTAAATAAAACTTATTAAATTCATTAATTATTCTATCATATTCTTTCTTTTTTTCCAAGATTGTTGAAAAATTATCTTCTTTGCCTGTAATATTGTTAATTAAAAATTGATAATCGTTACTTGAAAGTACTTTACTTGCTTCTTCCAAAGGGACATTTCTACTTGCTAAAGTTCTTATAATATTATAGTAAGTTGATAGTTCTCGAGGATCTTTTACTAATAAATTTTCTATGTCGTCCAAAATATCTCTTTCGAAGTATGAAATTATTTCATGATTTAAGGCATCTATATTATTCGGTGAAGCTAAATCTTTCACTGTGTTTATAAAAGAAGATGAAAAATTTGAACTTTCTAAATCTTGCATTAGGTTTTGGTATTTAATATGCTTATCTGGTATTTTAAAAGATATGAAAACGTCATTCAAAGCAGTATTTTGAATGACGTTGTATTTTTCTTTAAAAAATATGTAAAAAGTAAGGGTATTTATATCTTGAAGGATAGGATTATATATATTTCTTTGAATAAGTGTGTTAGTATTAGATAATATTTCATCATCAAATGTCTCGATGTTAGATAAAAAATCAGCTAATAGATTTATTATTTCTTCAGCTTCTTGAGAATTTATCAATCTCAATTCTAATTTATAAGATCGAAGGATTTCATTTAGTTTCACTGATTCTTCTTTTATTGACTGAAGATAGTTTGAAAAGATTTTTTTACTTTCTTGAATTTTCTCAATTTGAGATGGATCCATATTTTCGTTTGTTCTAAAATAAGGTAACAAGTTTATATTTCTCTCTAAAGTTAAATCTATAAAATTTTGTACGTTTATAATAGTTTGTTGGACTCTTCTTATCATATTAGTTTGTTTGTAATAACCTGAATTTTCTGAGAACAAATCGATATATATTTTTTCAAAGTTTTTAAGATTAATATCTCTGTTTATCAACAAATTTTGTAAGTCGTCTTTTAATGCAATATTATCTACATATTCGAAGATGTCGGTCATTAATCCGTCTATGTCAGAGCTATCAGAGTAATTAATATTTTCAAAAGAAATCTTTATATCTCCTCTTTTTACTAAATCTCCGTTAATTGTGTAAACTAATTTGTTTGGAATATAATCTTGTTCAGTCGATATAGTTCTAAATTCGGCTAAACTTAACCCACGCTGTGTCGAAAAAGTGGAAGAAGACACTTCTAAATTTAAATTCCAATGATTTTTAAAATTTTTAGTTGTCCATGTTGGTGGCCATTGATTAATTTCGCTTGTAGTTTTTAAAGAGGTAATTATCATCCAAGCAAAAGGTAAGAGCATTGCTATAGTACCCGCAACTAATAATAGATATATTATTAAAATTTGCATAGTTTTCCAGAAATTTTTATAATTCAATATGGTGATCCTCCTTAATTTCTTTATGCTGTTTTAAAAATTATAAAACTTAAGTTTGTTTTATAAGTATTTAATATTAAATTTATAAAATATCTCCATAATTCTAATCCCTGCTAACTATGAATTTTTTATCTTTTTCGCTACATGTAACGAAGAAGAGTAGAAAGCGATCCACTCTGAACCTATTATAAAATTTGAAACTTTTATAAAACTTTATTTTCTAAGGGTTCTATTCTTTACGAATCATAATAGACACTTTTTTTACTCATTCTCATTTGTATGAACGTAAAAATCAAAGTAATTGCAAAAAGAACGTAAGCCGCAGCACTTGCTTCTCCCATTCTTTGCTGATTGTAAAATTTGTCATATACATAATATACTAACGTCATACCGCTGTTATTGTAAGGACCTGGCATACCTACATATAATATGAATATTTCATCAAAAACCTTAAACGCTCCGATTAGCGCAACTATGGTTATAAAAAATGTTGTTGGTGAAAGTAGAGGTATCGTTATATACTTAAACTTTTGAAAAGAACTTGCTCCGTCAACATCTGCAGCTTCATAATAACTTTTGTCTATGTTTTGTAAACCGGCAAGAAAAATGATTGAGTAGTATCCAACCATTTTCCAAATGGAAATTATAGCAACTGTTGGTATGGTGTATGCTTGATCTTTTAACCAAGGGACTTTAGAAAAACCAAGTTGAGTTAGAAAATAATTTATTAGCCCGTTGTCATTAAATATCCACTGCCAAACTAATGAAATTGCTACAACACTTGTAACAAAAGGTATGAAATAAACTGTCCTGAAAAAAGTTTTTCCAAATAAATTTCTATTTAAAAGAAGAGCAATTACTAAAGCAAGAAGTATAGTAATTGGAGTTGAAAGTAAGACATAGTAAGTCGTATTCCAAATTGCTTTAATAAATAAAGATTGTTGCTTTGCTAAAGATAAAAATCTTATGATTTCTGGAATTCCCCAAAAATAGCATATCAACCAAAAGCCAACGATAAAAATAGTTCTAAGTATAATCTTGTTTGATAATTGATATATGAATCGCGAAGAAATTAAAACAGTGTATATTATAACTAAAGATGAGGATATTATTATATTTAGATAATTTATCTTTCCTTGTAGGAATAAACCAATCATTCCTAATAAAAACATAACAATTACTAAGGTTTTTTGACTTTTTTTTTCTATCTTTTTAAAATCAAAAATAAGATGCATTAGAAACACAGATGTCATAACTATAAGTAGAGTATTAAAAAAAGCGTTATTGAAAGATATCGAAACAGGATTGTTTAATTTGAATAATTTAGTATAGTTTTCAAAACCAATGAAAATTGGGTTACTTTGGTTTTGGAAATCCCATTTAAAAAAACTTAGAAAGAAGGAATAAAATATGGGCCAAAATACAAAAATTCCTAAAATCACAAAAGAAGGTAACAAATATAGATAAGCTGAAACGCTCTCTTTTACTTTTCTATATTTTATTGGTTTTAGAAATCTTTTTGAAAAGAATTTTATCAAAAGTAAAAAAAATATAATTAAAAAAACATAGAAAAGTATATAGCCTATTGTTGAAATGTTCATTTAATACCTCCAAGTAAAAATTATAAAAGTTTTTGACATCTTTCATAAATTTCCAAAAGGGAGTTTATCGTGGTTTTAAAATCTGCTTTTTCTTCTATGCCTTGTTTTAAAAAATTGTTTATATTTTCTATTTCTGAAAGAGCAATATCAACCTTTTTATTAGCACCTTTTTTATAAGCGCCAACATCTATCAAATCTTTAGAATCAATATAATTTGCATAAATATCTTTGAGAAATTTAGAAGCTTCTAAATGCTCTTTACTTGCAACTTCTGTCATAAGTCTACTCACGCTTGAAAGAATATCAATTGGAGGATAATGTGAAGAATCAGCGAGTTTTCTTGAAAGTACAATGTGTCCATCAACAATGCTTCTGACAGAGTCTCCTATTGGATCGTTCATATCATCTGCTTCAACTAAGACGGTATATATAGCTGTCATGCTTCCTTGAGAAGAATTTCCAGCTCTTTCTAATATTTTTGGCATATTAGCAAATACGCTTGGTGTGTATCCTCGAGTAGTAGGAGGTTCTCCAATTGAAAGACCTATTTCCCTTTGAGCCATTGCCCATCTAGTTATTGAATCAACCATCAGTAAAACGTTGTATCCTAAATCTCTAAAATATTCAGCAATAGTAGTTGCAGTATATAATGCTTTTACCCTTAATAATGCAGGTGAATCAGATGTAGAAACAACCAAGATGGATTTTTTGAGTCCTTCTTCACCAAGATCTTTTTCAATAAACTCTTTAACTTCTCTTCCGCGTTCACCTATTAAACCTATAACGTTAATATCAGCTTCCGTATTTCTGGCGATCATGCCTAATAAAGTGCTTTTTCCAACTCCGCTACCAGCCATTATGCCAATACGTTGCCCTCTTCCCAACGTTAAAAATCCATCAATCGCCTTTACTCCTACAGATAATGGTTCTTTTATTCTTTTTCTTAATAATGGATTCGGAGCATTGGCATAAATACTTCGTGTTTCATAGTGTTTAATTTTCTTTCCATCTATAGGTCTACCTATGCCATCTAAAACATATCCTAAAAGTTCTGGACCAATTTTTATATTTATCTTACTATCTACTTTTTCGACTGGGGCTCCAACGTAGATTCCATTGACGTCCTCTAAAGGCATTAACAATACTTTGTTATCTGAAAATCCCACTGTTTCAGCAAGTATTTTAGAGTGGTTTTTTAATTTTATTTTGCATAGATCACCTAATGCACAATTAGGGCCTATAGATTCTATAGTAACTCCTATAATTCTATTAACTTTTCCCTCTAATTCAATTAATGGCTTATTTTCTACTTTTTCTTTAAAAATAGATAACGCAGCATTAAAATTAATTGTTTTCATCAAAAGAAACCTCCAAGATTTCTAATATACTGTTTACGAAGGTTTCGGGAGTTAAATCAAAAATACCTTGATCTGTTTCTAAGAAAATTTCACCGTTTCTTAAACTTGAATCTTCCAAAATCATAAAATTTTCTTTGAAAACATTTATTACTATTTCTCTTAAATTTTTATTAAAAGTTGGGCTAATCCTTAATTTAGCGTTTTTTAATGAATTTAGCTTATCTTCAAAGTTTTTAAATATTGTCTCAAACCATTTAGGCGGTTCTATAGTTTCTTTAAAATATTTTTCTACCGTTATTTTTATTATACTTTCTGTAAAAACAAGACTTTGTTTAATAACCTCGTTGATGTAAATTTCATATTCTTTTTCTATGCGGGTTATTTCTGAAAGTATTTTTTTTAATTCATCCTCAAATAATTTTTGTTTTTTTTCTAAGTAATTTTGTTGTTCTTTTTGAATTTTTGAAGCTTCATTTCTTGCAGATTGCAAAATTTTTTCACTTTCATTTTTAGCAGCTTGAATTATTGCTTCAGCTTCTTTTTTTGAATTTTCTAAAAGTTTTTCTTTTTCTTCTACTATGTCGTTAAATTTTAACTTTTCATTACCTTTTTCTTCTGCAATATTGGTATTTTTTATAGATATTGCTTTATCAATTACCACAAATTTATTGTTTATATATCGTTTATTCAATTAATTCTTCACCCGCCCCGCCACTACTTATAATTATTTCTCCAGCTTCTTCAAGTTTTCTAATAATATTAACGATCCTTTGCTGAGCTTCATCAACGTCTCTTACTCTCACAGGTCCCATGAAATCTAACTCTTCTTTAATTATTTGAGATGCCCGTTTAGACATATTTTTAAATATAACATTTTTGACTTCTTCAGAGGCACCTTTCAAAGCTAACGTTAAATCTTTACTGTCTACCTCTCGTAAAATTCTCTGTATTGATCTATCATCAAGTTTTATTATATCTTCAAAGACAAACATTCTTCTTCTAATTTCATCTGATAATTTTGGATCTCTTTCCGAAAGTCTTTCGAAAATTTTGTTACTAACAGCTCTATCAATATTGTTCATTATTTCAGCAGATATATCTATACCACCAACTTGTGAAAAAGACTGTATTGTAAAAGCAGATAATCTGTCTTTCAGTTTTGATTCAATTTCCTTAACAATATCAGGATTTGCTGAATCCATAGTGGAAATCCTTTTTATTACGTCTATTTGTAACGATTCTGGAAGTTCCGAGATAACTTGAGCTGCTATTTGAGGGGGGAGATAACATAAAATTAAAGCAACGGTTTGTGGATGTTCGTTTTGTAAAACGTTAACTAACTGCGCTACATCAACCTTTCTCAAAAATTCAAAAGGTTTTACTTGTAAATTTGAAACCAATTTTTCTATTATGTCTATGGCTTTTTCTGGTCCAAAAGTTTTTTCTAAAAGGTTTCTTGCGTATTCTACACCACCAATGTTCAAAAAATCTTTAGCTTGCATATATTCATAAAATTCATTTATGACTGTTTTTTTAATATCTTCGTCTATTTTCTCTAAATTAGCTATTTCAAGGGTTATTTGTTCAACCTCTTCTTCATTAAGTTTTTTAAGAATTTTACTAGCATTATCAGGGCCTATCATTACTAATATGACGGCAGCTTTTTTAATACCGTCTAAATCTTTACTTTTTTCAGGCATTGTCATTCACCTTCTGAATTTTCAATTATTGAGACCTTAACCATATTTTTATAATTTCCGCTACTTCATCTGGATTTTTATTTACTAAATCTTCAAGTTCTTTTATTTTTTCTTCGTCCGGGCTGTATTCTTTAACTTCTACCTTTTTTTGGTTTATAACTGCTTCAGCTTCTGTTTCTAACTGTTTTTTTCTTTCTTCTATGAGACGAGCGGCTTTTCTCGATTTTGCAGTTCTAGAAACTATAATCAAAAAGATAATTACCATTAAAGTAATAATAATAGCGATTACAATGTTTACAATTCTCTGTCTTCTTTGTTGTAATTCGCTTTCTATTTGAGAACGTAAAGTCTCAATATCTCTATTAAACTGAATATCGACTAATGAGATATTTGTTTCAGAAGTTCCAACTGCAGTTGCTATAGCTTTAGTAATTTGAGATCTTAATTCTTCTGAGTTTTGCATTTTACTTTGTGAAAAATCAATAAAAATGGTAAAACTCTTATTAGCTATTTCTCCGGTCTTATCTTCTATAGTCTTTCTATAGATTTCGTTTACATCATAATTTGTAATTATGTTAGAGCTAATATAATAATTATCTGTTCCTGCTTGAGTTTGATAAGTATAAGGTGGAATGTTTGAATCTACTCCGGGAATTCTACCTGTTGATTGCCCGCCACTTTGTTCCATTTTACTTTGTTGACTTAGTATTATTCCGTTCTCATCTACTACAGGTTCTACCCTTCTTTCCTGTTGTTCTATCTTTTCCCAGTTTAAGTCAACTTCAGAGACAACTACAACGTTTCCTAAACCGAAAACGGATTGAAGACTGTTTTCAACTTTATTTGAATAATATTTTTCAACTTCTGTTTTTAATCGAAATTTTGTGTTGGCATCGTTTATATTTTCTGAAAGCATAACTTGGGCACTCAAATCTTTGGAAAAGTTATCTATTACTTTAACGTTTTCAGGTTTTAACCCTTGAACAGCTCCCGATACTAAATTAATTATGGCTCTCACTTGATCTTGAGTTATAGTTACGCCTGGATTAACCATCAACAAAACAGAAGCAGATGGTTCTGGATTACTGCCAACTTGATAATAAGTCCTGGGTGGAATGACTAAATGTACTCTGGCAGAGTTTATACCTGACATTGAAGAAATACTTCGAGCAAGTTCGCCTTCCAAGGCTATTTGATAATTGACTTGCTTATCATAGCTTGTAGCTCCAAAACTTTGATTTTGTAAAATCTCATATCCTTGAATATTTGTTCCTAAAATCCCTTCTGCTGCCATTTTCATTCTTAGTTCCGCTACATTTTGATTAGCTACATATATATTTCCAAAGTTATCAACTTTGTAGGGTATTCTCATCTCTTCTAAACTTCTAATTATATTTCCTGAGCTTACTTGATCTAATCCTCCAATTAAAAAAGTATAATTTTTTCGTGTGAGAAATACTGTAAGTATAATAGTTAGTATCAAGATAATAGAACCGATAATTAATATCGTTCTTTGTTTTTCTTTTCCTAAATTTTTCCACCAGTCAACAACACTTTGAAAATATTTTTCCATGATGACCTCTCTCTTTTGAAATATCTATATTTAATTAAAAAGATAAACGAAATCCTAAATTTAAAGCTTGATGGAAGACTTCATATCCCAAAAACAAGTCAATATTGTATATGGAAAAATAACCTGAAAATAGCAAATTATCATTATTTAAAGTGATTTTAGAAGTAAAATATTTATTTAATTCGTGTTTATATGTAATTGATGGTTCATCAAAAGCTGTTATAACAAAATTCTGCCACGGAAAGCCTAATCTTAAAACAATTTTATTTGGGATAGGATTTCCTCCTATACCAAAACCAACATTTGTACGAGGCACATAAAGTATTGTGTAATTATAGTCAATTCCAAAATTATCATCTTGAGTATTCTCGCTAAAATTTAAGTTAACAGAAATATCGCCATAAAGTTCTAATTTTCTATATGCTAAGCCTGCTTTAAATTCTCCGTCAATAATTTTATCATCGTCGTAAGATATTCTGCCTCCCAAAAAATATGGTGAGTATATTTTTCTATTAGTATAATTTTTTTGAGCTTCTTTTACTTTTTCATAGTACCTTTCACCTGATGCAGAAATGTTTCCAGCCATTACTGCTGTAGGGCCATCATGATATGCTATCAATTGCAGTCTTTCGTCATTAAACATTCTACGAAGGTAACCGTGATATTCTAAAGCACCTTTTAAATTATCATATGGATCAAAAAGATTGTAAACGTAAAGGTCAAGTGCGGTAAGGTTTTTAATTTGTAATAATCCCATAGCTTTTGATGATGATATGGCATGGGTATAGTTTCCGGATTCAACCATCATTTGACCGCCGATTAAAGACCTAGGTTGTGACCAAACGGATTCTAAAAGAGTGTTTGAATCCATTAATGGATATTTCTTAACTGTATAAAATTCTAATCCGAAGTCTCCATTGCTGCTTGAATTATATTCAAAATAATTTCCAGGTTTCATGAAAAAATAATCGTACATTTCATAAAAAGAAAACGCTTGCATAGAAAAAAAGAAAAATAATATAAATAAACCAACATTTTTCAAAAGGTTCACCTTCTAACCAAGATAATTAAAATCAAGCTAAAAAAGAATCTAGTAAAATTATTCAAAAATATTTGAATTTATCATATCCATTATTATGTCAGCAATTTTTCCACCGGTTTTCTCTGCTACTTCTAAAACTTCTTCGGCAGTCACTTTTTTTAATTGAGTAGGTACTGCTTTGTCTGTAATAGCTGAGAATCCTAATAATTTTATACCAGCATGTCTTGCAACTATGGCTTCAGGAACTGTTGACATGCCAACTAAATCTGCTCCAAAGTTTCTCATCATAGTCATTTCTGCCGGAGTTTCGAAAGTAGGACCGCTTAATCCAAGGTATACTCCAGAGTAAATGCGAATGTTTAATTTTTTCGCGGAACTAAACGCGGCATCTATCAAATATTTTGAGTACACTTCTGTCATATCAGGGAATCTTTCTCCCCATTCATCATAATTAGGTCCAATTAGAGGATTATCTCCAAAAAAATTAATATGATCTGTTATTAAACAAGGATACCCTATTTCAAAATCGGGGTTTAAAGTTCCCGCAGCATTTGTCAATATTAAATATTCAATTCCTAATTCTTGCATTACTCTTATAGGAAATGTAACTTCTTTCATTGTGTATCCTTCATAATAATGAAATCTTCCGTTCATAAGTAAAATATTTTTATCTCCGAATTTACCTATAAGTAATTCACCTTTATGGCCAGGGGCAGTTGATTTTGGAAAGTTTGGGATATTCTCATAAACAATTTGGATAGGACTTTCTAAATTTTCCGATATCTTTCCTAAACCAGATCCTAATATAATAGCAATTTTTGGGGTTATATTTGACTTTTCTTTTATATAATTAGCAGCCTGTCTTACTTTTGAAACGTATTCTTTCATATCCATTATAATAGCCTCCTTTATTAGTTAATATACCCTATGTAAGGGAGATTCCTATATTTTTCGTCGTAATCTAACCCATATCCTACAACAAATATGTTTCCAATTTCAAAACCAGGGAATTTAACATTAACTTCATGATTGTGGACGGTCTTCATTAACAACGAAGTTATTTCTAAAGAAAGAGGATTTTGCCTTTGAAAATATTTTACTATGTATTTTAGAGTGTTACCAGTATCCACAATATCTTCCACTATGAGGACGTGTTTATTTTCTAAAGGTTCATCAAGCCAACTTTTTACTTTTACAGATCCAGTTGTAACTTCTCCTGTGTAGCTTGAAACTTGTATAAAATTATATCTCACATTTAATTTTATTCTTTTGACAAGGTCGCTAAAAAAATTAACCGATCCTTTTAGAACGCACACTCCAACGATTTCGTCAGTCATTTCTTTGTAATAATCAGTTATATTTAAAGCTAATTCTTCAATCTTCTTGTTTATTTTTTCTTCCCCAATAAGAACATTTAATGACATAATTTGCCTCCTAATGGATAATAAAAATGTATTTTATATAATGTTAAATTCTTATCTTTATAAATATTGTATCACATTAGCGTCATTTTCAATTAATTCTGACATTTAATTTTTAGACGAGAAAGATTTATTTTAAGACGCTTATTTCCCCAGAATTATATTCTTTTATTTCTCCCTTGTTTGTTAGTACTACTAAGCTTTCGGATTTTATTTCAAGTAATTTTCCATATATGATATCTTCGTTATATTTTAAACTTATTGTATCACCTGGTTTGATGTTAAGATGTTTAATCCAAATTTTGGTTAAACCATTCAAAGCTTTAGGCTTAAAATATTTTAGATAATATGAATTATAAGCGATATGGTTAATTTGATTCAAGATTTTTTTAAGAGATACTTCTCGACCTAAAAGTTCTTTTAGAGAAATTGCTTTGTTACTTATTTCCAATGGAAGTTCATTGTTAACGTTTAAACCAACTCCTACTATTACACATACTGGGTTATTACCTTTATACACGCTTTCACCTAATATACCACATATTTTTTTTTCGTTAACTAAGATATCATTTGGCCATTTTATAACAGGTTTTAAATTGTATTTTTTCTTTAATAAGTCAAATATAACAAGTGAATACATTCGAACGTAATAATAAGGAACTAAAGGCCTTTTTCTTGGTTTAAATAAAACGGAAAACCAAAGTCCTCCTAAGGGTGAATGCCAAAAATTTTTTTTTCTTCCATATCCCATTTTTTGTTCTAAAGCCCAAACAACAGTTTCAGAAGGGAGCTTCTCCCAATTTTCCTTAATATATTGATTAGTAGAGTCTATTTTATCTAATATAATTAGTTTATCTCCAATCATATTGGAATTTTCCTCCTAAAATTCATTTTTTACTTGGTTTTTAAGTTATGAAACTCAAATTTCATCTATGTTAAAGTTTAAAATTTAAGTTTTTATAAAACACATGGGAAGGGAGTATTTGATTTTATTTGAGGTTTTTACAATAAATTTTATTTTTATTTTATCACAGCTTTGAGGTAATCTGAAAAAATTAATACTCTTTTCTTTTATGATATAATAAATAAAGGTTAAAAAGATAAATGTTTTTTTCTTAAATTTAAGAGGTGTAAGATTGTTGAAAGCTGTTTCCAAATTATCTTTTTTCAATAATAAAGAAAAGATTAAGAGAATAGAATTTCTTTTGATAATTTCTTATGTTGTTTTGTTGACTATTGGGTATTTTGCGGTTAAAAGTTCAGTTTTGAATAGTTCTTTAGAAGGTATAGAAAAACAGCAATTTTTATGGATGATTTTAGGGATAGTCTTTTTTACTTTATCGCTATTTATCCCAGAAAGATTAATTAAGACTTTTGCCCCAGTATTGTTTTATTTGAATTTTTTTGCTTTGATTTTAGTTTTATTCTCAAATCCTATAAGTGGAGCGCGACGATGGATAAGGGTAGGACCTTTCGGGTTTCAACCATCGGAATTTTTTAAATTGTCTTTAATTTTGTATCTGAGTTATGTTATTTCTGAAAAAGTTAGTAAAAGATACTTTTATTTTTCTTCGTTAATAATTATTTTTTCGTCGATTTTAATATATAAAGAGCCAGATTTTAGCACTACTTTGATCGTTTTGTTTACTTGGTTTATAATCGTTTTTGTTTCAGGAAAATTTGAAAAATTATGGCAATATTCATTAGGTTTAGCTTTGATAGCTGGGCCATTTGTTTTTTTAAATTTACAAGAATATCAGAAAGGAAGAATACTTGGGTTTCTTTTTCCCGAACAATATGCGTTGAGTTATTTTTATAACACAGATCAAGCAATGAAAGCTATTGGTTCAGGAGGAATTTTAGGTAAAGGTTATATGAGTGGTTTTATGAATTTAACGAATTTTGTACCTGAAAGTCATTCAGATTTTATACTTTCAGTTATTGGGGAAGAGTTTGGGTTTGTAGGTGTATCTTTGATATTGTTATTGTATATTATTATTTTGTGGAGGCTGTTTAAAGGATATAAAATTTCCGAAGATAATTTTTGGAAATATTATTATTTTGGAGCGGCATTTTTACTTTTTTTTCACGTTTTCCAAAATGTCGGTATGAATTTAGGAATTATGCCAGTGACAGGTATTCCTTTACCTTTAATATCATATGGAGGAACGTCTATTCTAACGTTTTCTATAATTTTAGGGTTAGCAGCTAAAGGTTTGATGATTGAAAAAAATATTACGGGGTGAGTTTGTCTATGAAAATAATAGAGACACTTCCAAACATTAGTGAAGGAAGAAATAGTGAATTAATAAGGCAGATAAGGGATTTATCAGATAATTATAATAGAATTTGGTTTATATCTTGTAAAAGTGATGAATATTTTAATAGAAGTTTTATCAGTGTTGCGGGAGATTGTGAAGAAATTGAAGACTTTTTGTATAAATTAACGGCTATTTGTATCGAAAAAATAGATATGAATAATCATACAGGTTATCATCCGCGTATAGGAGCTATTGATGTGATACCTATTGTACCTGTTGTTGGAATTACATTTGAAGAGGCAAATAATCTTGTAGAAAGATTAGCTAAAAAGATTTCTGAAAGTTTTTCCTTACCTATATATCTATACGAGAAATCTGCAAAAAAAGAGGAAAGAAAGAATATAAATAATATAAGAAAAGGTGAGTTCGAGTTTTTAGAAAAAAAGATGAAGTTACCTGAATGGAAACCAGATTTTGGTCCTGATATTCCTCATCCAACGGCTGGAGCTACAATAATGGGAGTTAGAGATCCTTTAATAACGTTAGATTTTCATTTAAATAATTCTGACAGATGGCTTGTAGAACAAATAAAGCAAGAACTTTTGATGATTCTCCCAGCTAATATTTTTTTAGAAAGAAAATTCAATGGTAAATTTAATATGAGTGTCAATGCCAAAGAAGGTGAGATTTCTTTAACAATTTTATACAATGAGGTAACAAGAGTCATAAACCATTTTGGATGTGAGTTAGAAAGGGTGACTTTATCTTCTCCAATAATGGGAAGTACTTTTCTTAAATCCTTTAGAAATTTAGCTGAAAAACTGGATGGAGAAATAATCACAATAGAAGAAAAAATATTGGCAAATTCGGAAGTTAGAAAAATAAGAAAAGATCAAATATAGTTATGACAAGAATAATAGTAATTGGACAATTGAAAACTGAATTTGTAAAAAGTGGTGTAAAGCAATATTTAAAATGGTTAAAAAAATATGAGAATATTAAATTAATAGAGCTTCCCATTTCGGGAGATTTGAACAAACTTCCAAGTAAGAGTATTAAAGATAGAGATTTTGAAAAGATACAAAAATTTTTTGAAGATTCTTACAATATTTTTTTAGATGAAAGAGGTAAAGAATTAGATTCTATAGGATTTGCAGAGTTTTATGATAAAATAAAAAGCAGATGTGGTAAAAAATTTCTAAGTTTTTATGTTGGAGGACCTCTCGGCCATTCAGAAAAAGTTTATGACGTTGCTGATGATATGATATCTTTATCGAAATTTACTTTTACCCACGAATATGCAGTATTGTTGATATTAGAACAGATATTTAGAAGTAACAAAATATTGAACAATGAGAGTTATCATTATTAAATCATTATTAAATAATCTTTTTAATTAAAAGGATTTTAGAAAAATGATGTTTTGAATTTATTTGTTATAACGGGTTTGGGACGGAGCCCTTTTTTCTTTCTCAGGATGCTTACCGAAGAAGTTAAAGAAATAGAGAATTGATCAAAATTAAGATTGTGGGGGTATTTCATAAAAAATTTAATATTAAAACCTATATAAAATAAGGTTTTTAAAATTTCTAAAGTAAATAAATAAACGTCTTTGAAAAAGGAGGGAAAGCACACTTTTAAATTAGTGTGAAATGTAATTATGAAAAAAATGGCGATTGTAGGTGCTCAATGGGGAGATGAAGGTAAAGGGAAAATTGTTAATTATTTTTCAAAAGACTTTGAATGGATAGTTCGTTTTTCTGGGGGTTCTAATGCAGGCCATACTATATATTACAAAGATAAAAAATATGTGAATCATTTATTACCTTCAATTATGCCTAATTCTAATTCTAAAGGATTTTTAGGTGCAGGCATGGTTCTTGATCTTGAAAAATTAGTTGAAGAATTATCCATTTTAGAATCGGATTTTCCTGATATATCTTCAAAATTTTATATAGATTTAGAAGCTTTTTTGGTTCTTCCCTGGCATAAAGAAGAAGATGAAATTATTGAGTCTATGAGAAAAAAACCTATTGGTACTACAAGAAGAGGAATAGGGCCTTCGTATACGGATAAAGTTTCAAGAGAAGGCATAAAATTTTATTATTTATTTGATGAAAGCTTGCTCATGAACAGATTAGAGGATATATATTATCTTAAGAGCAGTTATTATGGTAATAAGCTTAAAACTTCGATAAGCGAAGTTTATGAATTTTTAATAAAGGCTCGAAATAGATTAGAGAAATTAAAAGTTAATTATGCTAGTGCTATTGAAATGGGGGAAGTTTTCAGGAGTACATCTGTATTATTTGAGGGCGCTCAAGGTGTTTTACTTGATCTGGATTTTGGAACTTATCCCTTTGTTACTTCTTCTTCTTGTATGGCTCATGGTGTTTCTTCTGTTGGATTTTCGACGTTTGAATTAGATGATGTATATGGCGTATTGAAAGCTTATACCACCAGAGTTGGAGAAGGTCCTTTCCCAACCGAAATTTTTGGTGAAGAAGCAGAAAAGATACGGCGATTAGGTAACGAATATGGCGCAACAACAGGAAGGCCAAGAAGAGTAGGATGGCTTGATTTACCTGCTTTAAGATACGCTAAAATTAGATCAGGTTTAACAGGTTTAGTTATAACCAAGTCGGATGTATTAAATGGTTTTGATCAAATAAAAGTATGTACAAACTATGAAATAAAAGGAAAAATTAAAGATACGCCGTCGTCATCTTATGATTTTTTTGTTGCAAAACCAGTTTACAAAGAGTTAAAGGGTTGGAAAAATACAAGTGACATAAACTTTTTAAAATATCTCTCATTTATAGAAGAACAAACACAAATAAATGTTGATTACATATCCTATGGTCCAAAAACTGAAGAAATGTGTTCAAAAAATCATTTAATATTGAATATTGATAGATAAAAAAGTTAAAAAGATTTTATTTATTGTTTTAATTGAAGGTGATAAAAAATGAAAGTATTAACATCTCAAGAAGCTAAGCAGATAGATAGAGAAACTGTTCAAAAAGGTATAATGGAAGAAACTTTGATAGAACAAGCGGCAGCTTCTGTAGCAGATATTGTAGAAACATATAAGCCTCATGCCATTTTAAGTGTTGTAGGAAAAGGTAATAACGGTGCTGATGGAGTTGCAACAGCCCGAATATTAAAAAATAGAGGTTATAAAGTTGAAATTCTTTTAGTAGGAGATGTGGGGCAATCAAGCGAAGGATTCAAAAAACAATTTAAAATAGCAAATAATTATGGAGTAAAAGTTTATCGTTTTGGGCAAGATAATGTAGATTTTGAGGAATATGATTTGATAATAGATGGACTCCTTGGTATAGGTTTGAATGGAGATGTCAAAGATGAAATAGCAGAGGTAATAGATAAAATAAATAGTTCAAACAACGTAATTATCTCTATAGACATTCCTTCAGGACTGTCTTGTGATACGGGAGAAATTATGGGGAACGCTGTTAAAGCAAGTGAAACAGTTACTTTTGGTAATTTAAAAATAGGGCATCTACTTTATCCTGCAAGGGAATTTTGTGGAGATATAAAAATAGCTAATCTTTCATTTGATAGTTCTATTTTAGATTCAATTAATAGAAATTTGGTAACAAGCGATATGGTTAAATCTTTACTTCCTGATAGGCCGGAAGATTCTTATAAATATAAATTTGGAAGTGTTTTAATACTTTCAGGAAGCGCTAAATATCCTGGAGCTCCTATTTTGACCGCTTTAGGCGCTCAAAGAGTTGGTACGGGAATAGTTAAACTGATTACTCCGGCTGATTCTTCCGGTATTTTAGCTTTAGAACCTTCAATAATTTACAGATCACTTGATAAGGAATATTTTGAAAGTAGAGATGTAGAAATAATAAAAGAGGATATAAAAAAAGCTGATGTTTTAATCATAGGTCCGGGAATTACAGAGCAAGCAACAGGGTTTATACTGAGATTAGTCAACGATTACAAAGAAGAAAAGCTTTTTTTACTTGATGCTGATGCATTGTTGATATTAAAAGATAGAAAGATAAAACTAAATAAAAATTTTGTTATTACTCCTCACGTAGGAGAATTAACGAAAGTTTATAGAAATGTAAAAAATGATGTTTTGGGTTTGGAATCTTACTCTAAAGAGATAGGCAGTACAATAGTTCTAAAATCTTCTACAACGATTATTACTGATGGAGAAAGAACATATTTTAATATTGCTGGTAATTCAAGCTTAGCAAAAGGTGGTTCAGGAGATCTGCTTTCTGGAGTAATAGGTGGTTATATTGCTCAAGGCCTAAGCTCACTTAAAGCTTCTATTATAGGGACATATGTGGTTTATGATACAGCTCAAAATTTATCTAAAGATTATACAGAATATTTTATTACTCCTAAACTTATATGTGATAATATTTATAGAACAATTTCTAAGTTAACAAAGTAAGGTCTTTATAAAAGTTGAAAAAATCTGTGAATTTAACTAAAATGATTGATTTGCAAAGTATAAAGATTAAAATTGGTAGGTGACAAATATACAAATATTATTAATTAAAAGGAAGTGGACGAAATAGTTTATGTAATAGGTGGAGCAGGAAAAAGAAGTTCTTTAAAATTTTATAAAAATATAGTAGAAAAAGCTTCTTTAAAAATAGCGTGTGACTCGGGTATTAAAATTTACCGAGAGATTAATGTGGTTCCAGATATTTTGATTGGTGATTTTGATTCAGCCTCTCCTGAAGATTTAGAATGGGCAAAAAAGAATGGGTGTGAAATATTAACATATCCGGCAGAAAAAGAAGAAATTGATACAGAATTAGCTTTGATAGTTTTAAGGGAGAGAAAAGAAAAAGATGTTATTATTTCAGGAGTTTTGGGCGATAGAATAGATCAAGAAGTTGCTTCGCTCTATTTATTAGTAGAATATATCGATTTAAATCCTTGTATTTTAGAGGAAGATGTGAAAATAGGAGTTGTAAGCGGATTTAAAGAGGAAGATGCTTTTGTTGGAGAAACATGGTCCATTTTGAGAATAGGAGATAAAGTTGAAGGATTAACTCTTGAAGGTTTTAAATATGAACTTAAGAACAAAGATTTAAATAATTTTAGGTCCTTGGGTATAAGCAATGAAGCAATAAGTAATAAGGTAAGAATTTTTCTTAAAAAAGGGACTATATTATTTGTAAGATGGATAAATAAAAAATGGTGAAAGGAGAAAATAATGTGGCTTATACTTTCTGATTCACATGATAATATGATAAAAATAAAACACATTCCTAATATAGTTGAGGAAAATAATGTAACCGCTATTTTTCATTGTGGAGACTTTGTATCTCCTTTTACTTTACCTTATTTTTTATTTGAAAATATAGAATTTTATGGAGTTTTCGGAAACAATGATGGAGAAAAGATATTACTTCACCAAAAATCTAATGGAAAGATTAAAAATGGTCCAGTAACGATTGAATTAGAAAATAAAAAGATTTTTCTAATGCACGAACCTTATTCTTTAATATCAGCAGAAAAATCTGGTTTGTATGATTACATATTTTTTGGACATACTCACGAAATAGTAAAAAGAAGATTTGGGAAAACTTTAGTATTGAATCCTGGTGAATTATGTGGTTGGTTGACATCAAAAGCGACTTATGCCTTGTTAGATCCCATTACAGGTGAAGTTGAAATAAAGGAATTATAATAATAGTCGACTAAAATGTTAAAAAATTTAGAAATGTAGTTTTAAGAAGAGGAACGTTTTACTTTAGAGTATAGAGTAGGTCCGAGACGATTGATTGAGTAACGTCAAGGAGGAATAATCAAAGTGAAAGTCAATTCAGCAAAATTAATTAAAACTGTTTATAAAATAGAAGATATGCCTCCAGAAGATAAAAAAGAAATAGCTTTTGCAGGAAGGTCTAACGTAGGAAAATCAAGTTTACTTAACACACTTTTGGGAATCAAAATTGCTAAGGTTAGTTCAACGCCAGGTAAAACTCGATCCATAAATTATTATTTGGTAAATGATAACTATTATTTTGTGGATTTGCCAGGTTATGGTTTTGCGAGTGTTTCAAAGCAAGAAAAAGAAAAGTGGAGTTATTTGTTAGATGATTATTTTAAAAACAGAAAAAATTTAATTACTGTTATTTTACTTTTGGATCATAGACATGTGCCACAGCCATTGGATTATTCGATGATAGAATGGTTAAGAGAACTTGAAATACCGTTTATGTTTGTATTAACCAAAGCTGATAAATTAAAAAATTTTGAGAAGAAAAAAAAGTTTAAAGAAATTCAAATCTCTCTTTCCAATTATGGAGAGTATATATATTTACCATTTTCTTCTAAAACCAAAGAAGGTATCAATTTATTGTTGAAAACTATAGGAGAGATTTTAGGCGATTAATTAAAGTTAATTACCTAAGATGTATTAGGAACTTTAAAAATGATAGTTTTTATAAAAATAAGCTTTTAAATTTAAAGTTGGTTCAGTGAGAAACCCTTCTTCTTAGGTAAAAATACTTAAAAAGTTAAAGAAATTCATATTTTATAAGTATTAGAGTTGAGGAGGTATCTTTGAAAAAATAAGACGCTGAAACACTAAAAAAAGTAAAGTTTTAGAGTTTCTAAAGACATTATAAAAGTATATTAGGAACTTTAGAAATGATAATTTTTCAGAAAATAAGCATTTGAATTTAAAATGGGTTCAGGGCGGAGCCCTTTCCCCCTTCCTTCGGTAAAAATACCGAAAAAGGTAAAGAAATTAGTAATTAGTAAGGATTAGAAGTGGAGAGGTATTTTATAAAAAGTTAAACGCTGAAATATTTATAAAATGTGAAGTTTAGAATTTTTAAAGTGAGTAAAAATATATTTAAGGGAGGGCTTTAGATATGTCATTTGAAAGAACTGCTTTGATTCCTGGGGAAGTTTCTTATAGTAATATTTCACAGATTTTTAACTCTGTTTATTTAAAAAATATTATTTTAGAATTAATACAAGATTCTGAAGAAACTAACAATTCTTTATATTCATTTTTTAAATTGTTTCTTAAGGATTCAGAAGCTGAATTGATAGCGGATAGATACGATATAGAAGAAATAACTCAGTTGTTATTAGCTTTATCTGTCAATACATTGGATCATTTAGATTCTTCTTCATATTTCAGTTTTCCTACTTTGGCTCCTTATCGAGAGGTATTAGCAATTTTTGTTGAAGATGTATTCAACTTATGGCGTAGCAAACATAGATTCATGATAAAAAAAGATACATTTAGTTACCGTTCTTCAACACGAATTCATAAGCAAATATCATTAGTAAAAAATAATTCCGATTTAAAAAGTTTAGTATTGGGCTTATATAGGCAAATACTTGTTAATATTTCTGAAAGAAGAATGAAAATACTGAGACAATTACCAAGTGGTGCTCAGGCTGGTTTTATTTTCGATAATCCAAAATTTAATGAAGAAATTAAAATAAAAAATGCAGAATTCTTATATAATATGAATTACGTTTGGAGTGTCGTTTTGGAACCACCTGTGATTTTTTATACTCGCTCAAATAAAAGATCAGGCTTATTTAAAGTAGTTGACAGTCCAATACTTGAAAAAATACATATTGAAAATCCAGATGATTGGTTAGTCTTTCCTATACATGTCAATGATAAATTGATATTTGTAGTTGTATATAAAGAATATTTTGCTTTAGCAACTGGATTAGCTAATCTGTTCGAATTTGCTAAGTTTGAGACATTAGAAAATCAAAAACCTGAGGGTATTTACTTTTTTGGTGTAAAGAAAAGTTTTTTTGAAAGTGAAGAAGATTCCAATGGTATTATTTACAAAGAAAATGATGGGACATATGTGGCGTTGGTGGGGGACGATCCTTCCATAGATTATTTTGGATACATGAAAAAAATGATTTTGACTATTCATAATCTTATTGTAATAGATGAAAATAGACTCCCCGTTCACGGAGCGTTAGCCGAAATAAAGTTAAGAAATGGTAGTTCATTTAATATAATGTTTGTTGGAGACAGTGGAGCAGGAAAATCTGAAACATTAGATGCTTTAAATAGGATTAAAAAACAAGTATCAGAAGTAAATATTTTGATAGATGATATGGGTTCATTAGACATATTATCAGATGGAACAGTTGTAGCCTATGGAACTGAGACAGGAGCGTTTGTAAGATTGGACGACTTACAACCAGGATATGCTTATTCAGCAATAGATAGAAGTATTTTTATGAATCCTAATGAAGTAAATGCTCGAGTTATTGTTCCTTACTCTAATTACGAAGAAATTATCAAACCTACTAAAATAGATTTCTTTCTCTATGCTAATAATTATGAAAAAGTTGGAGATGAATTTGAAATAATTGAGTTTTATGACGAGGTTGAAAAAGCATTGGAAGTTTTTTCTAAAGGAGCAAGAATGGCTAAAGGAACTACTTCGGAAAAAGGATTGACTTATAGTTATTTTGCAAATCCTTTTGGCGCCATCCAAAGAAAAGAAAGACATGAACAAATAGCTAAAAGGTATATGGAAGCGATGATAAAATCAGGAGTTAAAGTTGGAACAATTAGAACTCAATTAGGTATACCGGACTTTGAAGAAAAGGGCCCATTAATTGCAGCAGAAGGGTTATTAAAATATTTGAAAAATATTAAAATTATAAAATAGGAATTAGTAGTATACTACTAATTCCTATTTTAATTAGGTTTAGAAACTCTAACAATGATTTTGAAAATAATGTTGTGAATTTATAATGAGACTGATAAAGGCTTTAGAAATGAAGATTTTTAAAAATAAGTTTTTGAATTAAAACGGGTTCAGATGCGGATCCTTTATTTAATTGCGCATAATGAAAAAACTAAAAAAACCATAGTTAGTAAGGATTAGATCTATGAAGAAATTTTTGAAAAAATTGAAAACTAAAACATTTATAAAAAGTTAAGTTTTATAATTTTTAAAGTGATTAATGAGACCTATTACAGGAGGAGATAAAAATGGAAGATCTACCTCAAAAATGCGCTGAAATGATTTTTAATTCAAATTCAATAGCAGTTTTAAGTGGGGCTGGGATGTCTACTAATGCAGGAATACCTGACTTTCGTGGCCCTAATGGTATATATAAAAGAGTGAATATAGAAAATCCCGAAAGGATATTTGATATAGATTACTTTTATAAAGATCCCACTTTGTTTTATAAGTTTCATAAAAAATTTTTAGAATTAGTAAAAAATGCTGAACCTACTTTTACATACAAATTTTTAGTGGAACTAGAAAAAGAAGGAAAATTAAAAGGAATTGTAACTCAAAATATAGATTCTTTACATCAAAAATCTGGTTCGAAGAGAGTTTACGAAATCCATGGAGGCTGCTGGAAAAATTATTGTTTAAAATGTGGCAAAGAATATTCACAAGATGAAATAATGGAAAAAATGGACAAAGAGATTGTTCCAAAATGTGATACCTGCGAAGGAATTATTAAACCAGATATTGTATTTTTTGGAGAACCTGTTAAATATTTAACTGAAGCTGAAAAGTTAATGAAAAATGCCGATTTAGTTTTAGTTTTGGGTTCTTCACTTGTTGTAATACCTGCCGCTATGCTTCCGTCTTTGACAGAAGGGAAAATAATCGTAATTAACAAGGGAGAAATTTCTAAAATGTATTTACCCTTAGATAAAACAGCCATGATAATAGATGAAGAATTAGATTCCTTTTTTAGACGAGTAGCAAACAATTATCATAAATTAAAAAAATAAGATTTTTGCAAATGTTACCAAGCTCTTTTATTTTTCCATTTGCCTTTTTTATAAAAATAAACGTGAATAATTGATTCTGCAATATCACCGAACATATAAGATAACCAAATCCAGGTTATAGGTAATTTAAATACATTTATGGCAAAGATTAATATAGGTAATTGGACCCCCCACCTTGAAATTATACTCGAAAAAAAGAAAGGGTAATTATATCCGGATCCTGAAAAAGCAGGTGTCAATCCTAAACCATATCCTAATGCTAGTAAACCTAAGGAACCAAACTTTAAAAAATCTTTTCCATAGTCAATTACAGCTAAGTTGTCAGTAAATAAATGCATAATTTGTTCTCCTAAACAAAAAGATAGCAAAGTAAAACAAAACATAATGAATGAAGAAATAATTGCAGTTGATTTTGCAGCATTTTGTGCTCTTGGTATATTGTTTGAACCTAACGATTGCCCAACTACCGCAGCTGCGCCCGTGGTTAAACCAAATAACGGAATGAAAGCAAAACCAAATATTCTTCCAGCGATACCATTTGCTGCAATGGCTTCATTTCCAAAAATTGAAATAAATCCTAAAATAATTATATTAAAAAGATTTCTAAAAAAAATTTCTAACCCATTTGGTAAACCGATTGTTAAAAGTTTTTTGTCTATAGAAGGTACAAGTTTGAAAAGCTTTCTAATTTTTGGTTTGACTTCATGAGTTCTTGTGAATAAAATAAAAAAACCGATTGAAAAAGATATAGTCTGGGAGATAACTGTTGCTACAGCGGCGCCAAATACGCCTAAACCAGCGCCATTTAAATTAGTAAAAGGTATTTTGTCAAATATCAGAATAGGGTCTAGAAAAATATTTAGTGTGCTTACTGATATCATTATTAACATGGGCGTTTTGGAATCACCTAAACAACGAAAGATTGTTCCTACAGAATATGAAGAAAACATAATGGGTAAAAAAAAGAGGCGTATGTATCCATAATCTAAGCCATAATTTACCACATGTTCATCTGTGAATAAAAGCATTAAAGGTTTCAAAAAAAATGCCATAAAAATTGTAGCAATTAAAGCCATCAAAAATTTAAAGCTAATAGTTTGCTCTATTACCAAACTTGTTTGAACAAAATCCTTGTTCCCGTAAGATTGAGATATCAAGGAAATGGAACTAGAACCTATTATTTCGTTCAAAACAGTAACGATCCAAAAGATGGTAGAAAAAACTGTGACACCTGCAATTGCATCGCTTGAAATCATGCCTATCCAATAAAGATCTACTAAGTCATAAAACATTTCAGCGCTGTAGCCTATCATTGTAGGAATAGACATTGAGAAAACTTGTTTGAGAACATTACCGTGAGTTAGGTCTCTTTCCATTCATTCCTCCATTTCCTATGTTTTGGATTTCTAGCTTCGTATTTTATTTCGTATTTTACATTTTTATTTATTTTTATTTTATCATATGAACAGTATAATGTTGTTCAAAAATTATTGATAATACCATTTTTTACACTTGTTAATAATATATTAATTATAAATTATGATATACTATATAACATAAATAATTTTAATTAACAAATGAAATCATATAATATTTAAGAGTTTTTAAAAAATAAAAATTTTATTTAAATAAGTTTTTTTAAAATTAAAATTTGAAATCTAAAAATAGATCAATACATATTAAAATATTTAAAAAAGGTTTATATCAAAAAAAGAAAGGAGAATATAATTATGGGAAAAGATATTAATGATATGGCTCCATCTGAAAAAATGGAAAAATTATTGAGAGAAATATGTTCAAAGATCAAAAGTGAAGGAAGAAAGGTTTTAAAAGATTTTAATATATCACCTGCTCAATTTGATGTTTTACAAAATGTATATTTTCGAGGCCCAAAAAAATTGAGTGAAATAAGCAGAAGGCTTGGCATAACAAAAAGTACGACGACTGGTCTTATAAGAAGGTTAGAGTTGATGGGATATTTAAAACGTCAAAAATCAAAAGAGGATAAAAGGGTTTTTGTTGTTACTATAACTCCTATTGGAGAAGAAATTATAAACAATGTAATAAAAAACAGAGTTGGGTTAATGGAAAAAGTCTATGATAAATTGGGAAATAAAGAGGAAACTATAGAAATATTAAACGAAATAAATATTTTACTGATTGAAAACACTTAGGAGGTTTTTCTATGATAGTAAAGTATGAATATAAAAGTTTCTTTATTTTATGTTTTTACTTGGTTTTAGGGGTCACTTTTTTTTCATATATGATAAATATAGAAGCTCTAAAAGGAAGTAGTGTTTATTTTAATACAAAATTCGTAGGAATTGTAGAAGAAATTCCTTTTAAAATAAATGTTTCTGATGTTACGTCCGGTAATGTACTAATTAAAAAAAATGGATACAGTGATTTTAGCGTTGAGGTTCAATTTGTTGGAAGTGAGGCTACAATAAAAGCTATACAAGTACCTTTGACCAAAATTTTTTTTGATTTTGGAGTAGGACTTAATAATGTTTTATTAGAGTATGAATTTTTAGAAAAAAAGTATATTATAACTGTGAATTCCTTAGATGAAGTTGAACTTCCTTACACAGTTTCAAAAATACTCTTGAAAAAGGAAGGTTATTATCCTAAAGAGATAGAATTTGATCTTAAACCTTTTATGAAAAAAGAACTTAAAGTCGATTTAATTGGTATGGATGAAGTTTTGATATGTTCTGAACCTCAAAATGTTCGAGTGTTTTTAGATAATGTTTTTATTGGCGAAACCCCTATTAAGGTAAAAAAAGAAGATCTTCCTAAGGTTATTTTAAAAAAAGATGGATATATAGATAAAAAATTTGATATTATACCTTCAAAAGAAAGTCCAACGGTAATTGCTGAATTAAAGAAGGGAGCTTCCTTGTTCATTGATAGTGACCCTCAAGGCGTTGCTGTTTTTTTGAATAGTGAATTTCTTGGATTGACACCTTTAGAAAAAATTATTGAAAGTGGTGATTATAAATTATATTTTTCAAAGACTGGTTATCAAGCAAAAGAAATGAATGTATCAATAAATAAAGAAGGGTTGAATAGATATTTTGTTAAATTAGATAAAAGAATGGATAATTTGATGTTTATTAATTCTGATAATTATGAGTTTAATATAGATGGAGTCAATTTAGGAAAAAATATTACTAAAATAGTTTTAGATGACAATAAACATTTATTAAGAAGTTCTTCAAAAGGTAAAATTTTAGAATTTATAATATATCCTAATTTTTGGGAAAACGGTAATGTTATTGATTTGAATAGGATGAGTACTGTAAATGTATATTCTGAAAACAAAGAAACTGTAAATTTGTTTGATAAATCACAAAAGACTCCTGCTTTTTTCCCATTTAATATTTTGGGTAAGTCTCAGTTCGTTAACGTTAGGACCTTAAATAGGACCTATAGCTTATTAATTGAAGCTTCAGAAAGTTATGACCTTTTTATTGATCAAGGTTTTGGAGTTCTTTTTATAACTACTAATATTGAAAAACCTTTAATTTATTTAGATGGGAAGTATTTAACAAAAGAAGAAGCTCTTGGAATTCCATTAAAACCCGGTATATATAATATAGAAGTGAGATATATGAATGAAGTTAAAACACAGAAAGTACATATTAAAGAAAAAGAAAAAACTTACGTTAATTTTAGTTTTGATCAAAAAATTCCTGTAAATTTAAGTTATAGTGGAGATAATTTAATAGTTAACTCACAAACATATATGGAACCTCCAAAGTTGTTGTATTTAAAATCTGGTCCAAACCTATTTTCTGACGGAGAAAAATCAGTAGTTGTTTTCATATATAAACCACAAAATATAGATTTGGATAAGTTATTTGAGGAGGAATAATTGTGGAAAAGAAAAATAAAAAAATTATGCTTTTATTATTTGTTGTTTTTATGACAAATGTGTTTTTTTCTCAAACAGGTATTGTAGATGTTCCAGTTTCCTCTCCAGCATATCCTTACGTACAAAGGATGATTAATACAAGAATTATGAGTATAGATGTTCAAGGTAGATTTCGTGGTTCTCAAGGAGTTGTAAGATATGATTTGGCTGAATTTGGTTCAAATATGCTTGATTATTTGGGAAGGACATATGATCCTAAAATAGAAGAATTGGAAAAAAGATTGAACCAGTTACAAAATTTAAATTGGGAACCAAGAATTTCTAACATAGAAAATACTATTTTTGCGTTTGACGATAGACTCTCTTATTTGAACTCCGTACTTTTACAGTTGGAAAAAGAAGTATCGGATATACTTGAAGTTATACAAATAGGTCAACCAATAAATGAGGAAAATATTGTTTTCCAAAATATTGCTCAAGGTGCTATAGAAGTAGCAGAAAAAACGGCACAAAAAGAAGTTCAAAAAATTTCAGAAACTTCTTTAACAACACTTACTATTTATCAAGAACAACTTGATAAATTTGAATCAGAAGTAAAAGCATTAAATGAAAAATTTGATAAAGTTACTCAAAGTCTAAACAATCTTTTTACAGATTATATTGAAAAAAATCAAGAAAATTTTAAAAATTATATTGATTTTCAAATAAACAGAGAAATCGATGCTTTAAAAACTTCTTTAACTAACATTGCTCGGTATGAGGTCGCTCTTTTGAATGCCTCTATTTCAAGCACGATAACTTCTTTAGATATGAGAGTCGCAAATTTAGAATCCCAAATTAATCCTCAAGAAAGAGATTATTTAGAGCTCAATAGAAGAATTAACGAAAATGAAGCAAAGTTAAATTATATATTAGAAAATATTACTATTTCAGATGCAAAAGTTAATAATAATGATAAATTTTTGTGGATTCAGGCTGATATTGAAGGTTTAAAGATGAAAACTGATAATATATTATTGGAACTTTCTTCACTTAGTGATCAAATTAAAACTAACAAATCATATATAGAAACTTTTGACGCAAGACATTTTTATTACAACAATTCAATAAATGATATGCAAAAAAAGTATGAATCATTATTAGAACAGATTAATTTTCAGAATAAAAAATTGGATAGTATAATCTTTGAAATATCAAAGTTGAGTTCAAATTCAACGGAAACTTTACTTTCTCTAAATGATACAAATTTAAAAAATTTGGAAGAGAGAGTGTCTAGTTTAGAAAGAACTATGGGCATTTATTATGATGAAATGGGAAAGTTAAGTGTTTATGCTTCAACTTTTGAGAAATTAAATAAGGACTTTGAAGCTTTAAAAAGAACAGTGGAAATAAATTCAGCAGGGATGAGCAATTTGCAAAAACAAATGGAGAGTATTGATGCACAGGTTAAGGCTTTATCAAAATTAAACAATCTTGATCAAGAAACTTTGACACATATGGGAGATATTGCTGAATTGTCATTTAATTTTAATGTATTAGGAAATAACATAGAAAATTTACGTAAAGAGCAGTTTCAACTTTCAAATGATATAATAAATTTAGAAAGCAGGATAAATGAAATAGAAAATGCGTTGGGTAACTTTCAAATAACTTCTGCTGAGATACAAGAACTTAGAAAAGCTTATAATGAT
Source organism: Petrotoga sp. 9PWA.NaAc.5.4 (assembly GCF_002895485.1). Taxonomy (NCBI): domain Bacteria; kingdom Thermotogati; phylum Thermotogota; class Thermotogae; order Petrotogales; family Petrotogaceae; genus Petrotoga; species Petrotoga sp. 9PWA.NaAc.5.4. Next base: position 17,455 of record NZ_AZRK01000020.1, on the reverse strand, counting down.
TTGCTTGACGAGTATTATGTCTTTAGAAGCCAATGGGAATATACAACAGATACAATGGTATTGAAAAATGATATTAAAGCTGAATTATCTCAAAATTTATCTTTAGAAATAGTTGGTTTAGAAAGAAATATTAATAGTTTGAGCAACGAGCTATATAATTTAGATTTAAGATTAACTAACATTGAAAAAACTTTTGTTACCTATGAAGATAATATAAGAAAACTAACTTTGAATAATGAAGAAACTTTAAAACGTGTAGAAGCTGTTGAAAATTCATTAATTGAAATTCAAAAACCTCAACAAAATTATTGGATTCCTCTTACTACAGGATTATTAGGGGTAGCAGCGGGGGTAATTATTACATGGTTCATTTTGTCATCTCAATAAAATTGCACATATTTATTTGATGCATAGAAGTAAAGATTTTTCTAATAATGGAGTTTTGAATTTAAAAATATTACAAGAATGCGACTATTTCGTAGTTAATAGTATTTTTAGTTATAGTATAATAAAAAATTAAATATAGAATTAAATATTTTACTTAATTTATAAATAAAAAGAAAGGAGAAATAAATGCATTACGGATTAGCCTTAGGTAGTGGAGGAGCACGAGGCGCTGCTCATTTGGCTTTAATAGAAGTTTTAAAATACAGAAAGATCGATATAGAGATAGTAACTGGTTCAAGTGCAGGAGCCATTGTTGGAGCATATTTTGCATTGTATCCTGAAAGTAATTTAACAGAAGTTTTTCAGGAAATAATAAAAGAGAATAAAAAGAAGATATCCTCAAATTTCAAAGTTTTAAATAGAAAAATTTCTAATTTTCCTAAATTAGTTGCTTCGAAAAGTTTTTTAAAAAATGAGTTTGTTTATGATATTTACAAAGGACTTTATGGAAAGAAAAAATTTTCTGATTGTAAAATTAAGTTAGGAGTTGTTTCTTATGATTTGGAAAGTGGAGAGGAAGTAGAAATTACAGAAGGTTATATAATAGATGCAGTTATGGCTTCATCGAGTGTTCCTGGTGTTTTCCCCCCTCTTAGATTGGGAGGAATGGATTTATTAGATGGCGGAATTTTAAATCCAATTCCTGTAAATTTTGCAAAAAAATTAGGTTCAGATTATGTTATAGCAAGTGATTTAAATGAAGATGAAATAAAAAATTTTGAATTTGACAATGGCTTAGAATATTTAATTTCTATAGATGATTATAAAAACCAATTTTTAGTAAAAAAAGATTTAGAAAATGCAGATGAAGTATATAGTTATAAAATAGGATTTTCTTGGAATGATTTCGACCATTTTACTGAGATATATCAACAATCCAAACAGCAGATATCTGAGAATTTTCAGCAAGAAGGTGTTTTACAATGAATTTAGTAATGGGAGGGAATTTTGAAGGTTTTTATTGGGAATCAGGTGCGTTAGAATTCTTTGCTAAAAAAACAGAAAACATAACACTTTATACTACGGGTATAGGGAGTTTAAGGGGTGTCTTTTTTGGGTTATATGGACAACATTTTTTTATTCGTTTAAAAGACTTTATATTAGAAAAAAATAATCCTCTGAAAGAAATAATGAAATCTTCAGAATTGTACAATAGTTTGTATGCACAAACCGCAGCACTTTTAAAGCTTGGAAGAGGCAAGATGTCTTTGTATGAACCAAATGATTTAAAAGCCTTTTTAGAAAAGTACTTTGGGGATAAAACTTTGGAAAGTTTACCAGCAAACATATATTTTGAAGTTTTTGATATTAAAAAGAACAAAGTTTTTATTTTACCTAAAGAAACAATGATTGTTGATATGTTAATGATGGAATTATCTTTTCCACCATATTACCATTTTTATGAGTATCAAGGAGGGAATTTTATCCCTACTTCTTTTCTTTCATTCATTCCTCAGAAATTTTCTAAGAACGCAGTAATAATATCTTTTGATTCATCTTTAGAATACCCTAATCCCAAAAATATTGTTGAACTGCTATTAAAAGTTTCTTATTCTCGAACTCTTAAAAATTATAAAATATTATCAGAAAAACATCAAAGCATTATACCTTCGAAAATTTCTAATAGTAATTTTTATAATATGGCTTTATTTTTTGATGGCCATAATGAATCAGAAAAATGGTGGGAGGAGCACGTATGAAAAAGTCTTTAATTCTTTTATTAAGCTTTTTTTTAATAAATATTTTACTTTTTTCTGCTACAATAAATGTTCGCGCAGGAAATGTCAGAGGAGGTGAAAATCAATACATTTTAACGGATAATGTACTGATTCAAAAAGGGGATTTATCTATAACCACTAATCATGCTACAATTACTTTGATCAACAATGAGTGGAGAAATGTAAAAACAAATGAAGTGTCAATTAAAAGTGAATCTTTTGAATCAAAAGCATTATTAATGGATTTTGACCTTCAAATGGAGAAAGGGTTATTAAAAGGTGAGGTTATTTCTAAAATTTTGTTAGAGGATTCAACAATAGAAATTATTTGTGATGAAATGCAATTTGATAACATAAATAAAATTTATGAAGGAAATTCAAATAATTTAGTGACTATTACAAAAAGTGATTATTTTATATATTCAAAAAAATTCAGATATGAAGAAGAAAAAAATTTGTTGAATCTAATGGAAGAAGTTCACATTATTAATAAAGCAAAAAAAATCGATATGAAATCTGAAAAAGCTACTTTTGATACAATAACAGAGGAAATAGAAGCAACAACAGTTGATTTGACGTTAGAAGTAGGTGATTAATAATCTATTCAACATTGTTATATAAATAAAATAGTAGCTTTAGAGTTTCTAAAGTTAGTAAATGGATAAATAGATACTTTGGAGATAGAGACTTTCTAAATAATATTTTGAATTTATAAAGGGTCCAAGGCGGAGCCTTATCTTTCTTTTTCGGACAAGTACTGAATGCATTAAAAAAATAGAGAATTGTTCAAAATTAGATCTGTGAAGGTATTTTATATAAAGTTAAAGGCTAAAATATTTATAAAATATGGATTTGAGAGTTTCTAAAGTTAGTAAATGAATAAAATAAAGGAGGAAAAATATGAAAAGAACGTTTTTAGTTTTATTAGCTTTATTAATAATAATTCTAACTTTTTCTCAAACCTCTTATGACCTTGGTTTTTCGGTTTTAAATGATGAAAGTGGCTTCAATTTTGCGTTAAGATTTGGTTTGGAATCAAGTGCTTTTAACTTTTCTTTTGATATGAGCCCTAAGTTTGGTGAAAATTTTGAATTGATTACTATAACAGATGTTTCTGCAAAAATTTGGGATATTAATGAATATCTTTTTTTGGATGTGGGATTGTTGTGGTTAAATGATGCTGCATATAGAGGAAACTTTTTATATTCTGCGATAAATGCTAATTTTCAAAACATTTTGGCTAAATTTTATGTAGGATATCCTTTTCAAAGAGGTGAAAATTTCTTAGATTATTTTGTATTAAAAGTTGGATATATTGTTCCTAAACCTGTAGACTTTATAGATGATTTAAAAATGGAGTTAAGACTTGTAAACGGTAGAATAGATTTTTCAATTTTTTTAGTAGAACCAATTTAAATGAGAAGAAATCAAGGATTCATACTTTTAGAGACAGTTTTTGAAATATTTATAGTTTGTTTGAGCACGTTAATCGTATTAACAACTTTTGCAAGTACCGTTAATATTTTAAAGATATCTTTAGAAGAGATGATTTATCAAAATCTCATATCAAATGCTGCAATGGAGATTATCATCATCTCAAAAAATGAGATGCAAAATGTTAGAGTCTATGATTCTAAATATGTACAAGGAGATTTTAAAGAAGGCGGTCAGGTTGGTTTGTATTATGATAATCTTACCAAAAGGATTTATAGGTTTCGATCACAGTATCCTTCTCGTGAAACTTTAATTTCGGATAAAGTAATCGGTTTTTCATATGACGAGAATTTCTTAAAAGTAATTTTCAATGAGGAAAATATAATGAGATTATATATAAAACCGGAATCCTCCCCTCTTCCTCAGTAAAATGAGAATTTTCTAAAAATAGAATTTTGAATTTAAAATGGGTCCAGGGCGGAGCCCTCCCCTTCGTTGGCTATACGTAAGCGAAAGAGTTAAAAAAATTAAGAATTAGTAAGGATTGGATAGGGACTTTAGGATTAAAGATTTTTGAAAAATAAGCTTTTGAATTTAAAACGGGTTCAGGGCGGAGCCCTTTCCCCTTTCTTGGCTACAAGTACCAAGATCGGCATTATAAAATAATTCAAATCTAAAACATACATATAATAAGGATTTTGGAATTTCTAAAGTAAGTAACGTCTATTATTAGGAGGTAAAATGGCTAACGAAATAATTGAAAGTTATAAGATATTAGAAGAAAGAATAAAATCAGAAAATGTTCAAATATATTATGAAATGTTAAATTCTCCATATCCGGCTTTTAAATCAAAAGCTATTCAAGAATTAACTAAGCACAAAATAGAAATTTCAATAGTTAAAGATTATTTGCAAGATCCTGATAAAGATGTAAGATTTTATGCGTACAAATATTTAGATAAAATGGCTCTTTTAGATGAAGAAACAGTGAAAACAGCTTTAAACGATATTTCATCAGCAATTAGAAAAGAAGCTATTGTTAGTTATATTTCAATGAAAATTGAACCCCTTAATTTCATTTTAAAATATAGTAAAGATCCTGATCCTAATGTTCGATATCAACTTTTATGTATGTTTTTAGAATTTTGTCCTGAAGAATCTAACGAAATAATTGATTTAATGAAAGAAGATCCTTACGTCAAAATAAGGCAATTGATATTTGCGTTAGATAATATTTCAGAAACTCTTATAGATACAAATATAGAAAACAGTGTCAAGCTTATGGCTTTAAGAAGATTTTATGCTGTATCAGATTCTATAAGTTTTTTTAATTCTTTAAAAGAAATTTATTTTGAATGTGATGACCAAGTAAAAAATTTAATCGTTAAGTTTTTTTCTGGACTGCCGTGCGAAGTTATAAATAAGTTTATAGAGAAAGTAATTAACGAAGAGAATAATTTAGAAGTTCTTCAAAATGCTGCAAAAACATTAAAAAAAGTATGTGGGATTGATAATTTACCATCATTTTTGATCGATCGATTTATAAATAGTGAGAATACTAAATTGATAAGATTCGGCTTGAAATTAGCAGCTGAGAAAGAAGATATGGGATATATTGAGTTTAGCAGAAATTTATTAAACAAAATCGATGATGATTTAGTTATAGGAGCAGCTGATTATCTTCTCTCTTTTCAAGATTATACGTTAACAGATTATATTAATGATTTCATGAATTCTGTTTCATCTAAACGTATAAAAGAAGGTTTAAAAATAATTAAAAAAATGAAATTAAATAATTTTTTAAATGAGATTTCAGAAATTGCTGCAAAAAAGATTTATCCTGTTTCAATAAGAAAAGCCGCTGTAAATTTGCTAAAATTTTTTAATGCTAAAGAGTATTGGGAAATCCCTCATAGGATTTTAAAAGATCCTTATGAAAACGGTAGTTTGAAGTTATCGGCTTTAAATGCCCTTCTGAGATTAAATGCGGAGATGGTAGTAAATTTTTAAAAAAATTTTTGAAATCTTCTTTGAACCAACTTGTATTATTTGTGGGGAACCTATTGCTTTTAATAAAATGTTGTGCAGAAAGTGTATAAAAAAGATATATGCTCCTTCCATTACAGATGGAGCGTATAAAATTTATCATTATGGTAAATATGAATACCCTCTATCAAAAATAATTACCGAATTTAAATATCATTCACATCCTAAAATAGCTAATACGTTTGGTGAACTATTATCAAAATGGTTTTTAAGTTTAAACTTTCCCGAACTATCTTATTCTGTTTCTTATGTACCATCTAATTATCTTAGTAAATACGAAAAGGGTTTTACTCCAGCTAAACTAATTGCTGAAAGTTTTTCACAACTTTTAGGATTTCCACTAATTCAGCTATTTGAATCAAAGGCGTTCAGAAGGCAGGCTCAACTCAATGTCAAAGAAAGAACAAAAAATATGAAGAATAAAATTAAGTTAACGGGAACTCCTACACCTTATCTAATAATTATAGATGATGTCTACACAACAGGATCTACTATGAATGAAATAGAGAATTTAGTTAAAAATAAGTGCGAAATTCTCGTATGTTTAACTGTAGCTCGCACGATTCATAGATAATTTTTTTAAACATTAATATTCTGATTTTTTGAGCAATTTTCGCATATTCCATGCAAAGTAATTTCTACACTTCCCAATTTGTAATTTGGTAAGTTGCTTTCCAGCAATTCTTTCCAATCAGTATTTTCTTGAATGTTTAAGTCCCATATATTTTGACATTTTTCACATATGAAATGTATGTGCGGCAAAGTATTAGAGTCATAATGTATTTTGTCGTTAGTTTTTAATTCTTTTACTAATCCAGCACTTTCAAAAAGTTTTACTATATTGTATATAGAAGTAAAAGATATTCTCTGCCCTTTTTTTAAAAGTTTTTCATGAATGTCGTTTATTGTAAGATGATTTGAAGAATTAAGTAGTTCATAAGCTACTTTTATTCTATTCGGAGTTTCTTTAATATTATAATTTTTTAAAATTTTTGCTATATTCCCTTTATCATAAATATTCTCCATTGGCATCACCTTTTGATTAATAAAAATCTTTCTAAAAATATTATAACATAAATACAACTCTCAATAATCCATTTTATAGACATCTTAACAAAAGATTAATGTTTTAAGTGATATAATTATGAAGTAGTTTTTTTCTATAGAGAATTATTTAAAAGTATTTTTTTAAAAGTTAAAGAAATTTATATTTAGTGAGAATTAGATTTTGGAAGTGTTTTATAATAAAAAACTCCAGTTTTAAAATATTTAAAGATATTAAAAAGGATCTTTTAGGAGGGATAAAAGTGAATGAAATAAAAAGGATAGGAATTATAACCAGTGGAGGAGATGCCCCTGGTATGAATGCTGCTATTAGATCTGTGACTCGAAGCGCCGTTGTTGAGGGTATAGAAGTTTATGGATTTTTAAGAGGTTTTGCTGGAATTTTAGACAAGGAATATAAAAAGCTTTCTTATTCGGATGTGGGTGGAATTATGGAACGTGGCGGAACAATTTTAAGAACTTCCAGAGTGCCCGAATTTAAGGTACCAGAAGTAAGAAAAAAAGCAGCGGATATATTAAAAGAATTAGGTGTCGATGCTTTAGTAATAATTGGTGGGGAAGGGAGTTTAACAGGCGGTAAATTATTGGTAGAAGAACAAGGAATACCAGTTGTTGGGATTCCTGGTTCCATAGATAATGATATTGCTTATACCGATATGTGTATAGGAGTTGATACTTGTTTAAATACAGTTATTGATGCTATGCAAAAGCTAAAAGATACGGCTTCTTCTCATGAAAGAGCTTTTATAGTTGAAGTTATGGGAAGAACGTCTGGATACATTGCATTGATGGCGGGACTCGCTGTGGGTGCCGAAGCAATTATCATTCCTGAGGTTCCAATTGATTACGATTCTTTGGCAGAAAAGATGTGGGACGAAAGGAAAAGAGGAAAAATTAATTCTATTGTAGTTGTTGCTGAAGGGTCTGCAAGTGCTTATACCGTTGCAAGACATTTAGAAAACAAAATAGGTTTTGAAACAAGAATAACTATTTTGGGGCATGTTCAAAGGGGAGGTTCTCCTTCGGCTTTTGATAGAATTTTAGCTTCAAGAATCGGTCATGAAGCGGTGAGAACTCTTTTAGATGGAGATTATAATGTTATGATCGGACTTAGTAGAAATGATATGGCAAGGGTAAGTTTAGAGAAGGTTTTATCTGAAAAAAAGTCTATCGATATGAATATCGTTAAATTAGCTAACGTTCTTTCGTAAAGCTTTTGGGTAAATTAGTTATTAGAAAGTTTTAGGGGGTGAAAAATGTCCGATAATATTGAAAATAAAAAAACAAGAATTGTTTGTACAATAGGTCCATCAACTGATAGTGAAGAAATGTTAAAAAAGTTAATATCTAATGGGATGAATGTCGCCCGGTTAAATACTTCTCACGATAGTATACAAGAACATGAAAGACGGGTTATGCTTTTAAAAAAGGTAAGAAAAGAAATGAACGTACCTTTAGCGATTTTATTGGATTTAGAGGGTCCCAAGATAAGAACAGGTAATTTTGAAACAGACCAGGTACTTCTTGAAGAAGGTAAACAATTTATTTTAACTACAGAAGATATTATTGGTAATGCTGAAAGAGTTAGCATTAATTATAAAGAACTTCCAAAAGAAGTTAAAAGTGGAGTAATAATTTTATTAGATGATGGAAAAATTAAGTTAGAAGTTTTGAAAGTAGATGGGAAAGAAATTACCACAAAAATTTTAGTTGGGGGATATATAACTCATCATAGAGGTATAAATGTCCCTGGTGTTGATATTAGTTTACCACCTTTAACTCAAAAAGACAAAGATTATTTGGTAAAAGCTATGGAATGGGATATAGATTATATTGCCCAATCTTTTGTAAGAAAACCAGAAGATATAATAAAAACAAAAAGGGTTTTAACTGAAATGGGAATCCCTGATTTACCAATAATTGCAAAAATAGAGACTCTTCAGGCAATCGATAACCTTGAAGCTATTATTGAAGAAGCTGATGGGGTTATGGTAGCAAGAGGAGATTTGGGAGTTGAAGCCCCAGTAGAACAAATTCCTTTACTTCAAAAAAGAATTATTGAGATTGCAAACACGATGGCAAAACCTGTTATAACTGCTACTCAAATGCTTGAAACCATGATAAACAATCCATTTCCAACAAGGGCTGAAGCAACTGATATAGCTAATGCAATTTTAGACGGTACCGATGCAGTTATGTTGTCTGGTGAAACTTCTATTGGAAAATATCCTGCCGAAGCAGTTAAAGTTATGAGTAAAGTTGCTCTGGAAACCGAAAAATATTTGGATGATTACTCATATAAATTTGAGTATTCCACTTATGGAGGAGGAGACCCTTCAACAAATGCAATTTCTTTATCTGCGATAAAAGTGGCTGAACAATTAGGGATAAATGTTATAGTTGCAACAACTTATAGTGGGTATACCGCCAGAGCAATATCTCGCTTTAGAAGAAATATTAAAATTATAGCCGCTTCTCCAAGGCAGGTTATTTATAATAGATTGGCTTTGGTTTGGGGAGTGACTCCTGTTATTATGCAGAAGTTTACGGATACCGATACAATGTTAGAAAATGTAACTAATATAGTTAAATCGTTGAATTTTGGAGTCTCAGGAGAAAATATAGTAATAACTGCCGGTATTCCATATGGTTTTTCAAGTAAAACTAATCTTTTGAAAATTCATGAAATATAATATGAGAATTTAAATTTGAGGTGATTTTTATGAAAAATAAAAATGAATTAACTCCAAAGAAGGTTGTTGAAGAGTTAAATAAGTATATAATTGGTCAAGATGAAGCAAAAAGGCAAGTAGCTATTGCTTTAAGAAACAGAATAAGAAGGCTTGCCTTAGATGAAGATATAAGAAAAGACGTTATACCCAAAAATATTTTGATGATAGGTCCTACAGGTGTAGGTAAAACAGAAATTGCTAGAAGGTTAGCAGAAATCGCAAATGCACCTTTTGCTAAATTTGAAGCTACAAGGTTTACAGAAGTTGGATATGTTGGAAAGAATGTTGAAAGTATGGTTAGAGAATTGGTAGACATTTCTATGAATATGGTAAGAAAAGAAATGATGGAAGAAGTAAAAGATAAAGCGCAAAAAGCTGTAGAAGAAAGAATTGCCGAAGCTTTAGTTCCTCCAGAAAAGAAGTACCGGCAACAGCAGGCATCATTTATGGATATGTTTCAAATGCTCAATCAAGGAAATCAATATAGTCGTGAAAAACCGATAGAAGAAGATGAATCAGTAATAAGAAGAAGACAAGAAATTTTAGAAAAACTGCGTAATAAAGAATTAGAAGATGTGGAAATAGAAATAGAAGTTGAAGAACAGTCTGCTCCAATGTTTGCTGGATTAGGACCAGAATTTGAAGATATGGGTATACAATTTGGTGAAATGTTTCAGAATTTGATGCCAAAAAAGAAAAAAAGAAGACGCATGAAGATTTCGGAAGCAAGAAGAGTTTTGGAACCTATAGAAGCAGAAAAATTTATTGACCAAGATAAACTTGTTCAGGAAGGGTTAAATAGAGCTGAAAATAGTGGAATAATTTTTATAGATGAAGTAGACAAGGTAACTTCTAAAGGAGGAAGCTCTTCAGGACCTGATGTATCAAGAGAAGGTGTGCAAAGAGATTTATTGCCAATAGTTGAAGGAACAACTATATTAACAAAGTATGGTAGCATAAAAACCGATTATATTCTTTTCATTGCTGCAGGTGCATTTAGTGAATCAAAACCTTCAGATTTGATTCCAGAGTTGCAAGGAAGGTTTCCTATAAGAGCTGAATTGTCTGATTTAACAAAAGAAGATTTTGTAAGAATTTTAACTCAACCAAAGAACGCTATTTTAAAGCAATATAAGTATTTGTTGCAAACCGATGGAGTTAATATTGAGTTTACAGAGGATGGTATAGAAAGAATGGCAGATATTGCTTTTGAATTAAATGAAAAAGTTGAAAACATAGGGGCAAGAAGGTTATATACAATTGTGGAAAAGGTGTTAGAAGAGGTTTCGTATGAAGCTCCCGCAAGTGGAGAGTGGGAATTAAAAATTGATAAAAATTATGTGGACCTTAGATTGAACAAAATTTTTGGAGATGAAGATCTTAGAGAATATATTTTGTAAACTTTGGAAGTGATATAAAATGAGAGATCGTAAAACTAAGTTTATAATAATAATTGGTTGTGGTAGATTAGGGTCTGAATTAGCTATAAAATTAAGTAAAAATCACAACGTTGTTGTGATAGATAAAGATGAGACATCATTTGAAAGGCTCACGAAAAGGAATTTTATCGGCTTTACAAGAGTTGTGGATACTAACGATATGGCAGCTTTAAAGGATTTGAACATTGATAAAGCAGATATGATATATATAGTTACGCCTGATGATAATTTGAATTTTATGCTTGCATACGGTATTCGTGAAATAAACGAAGAAATAAAGTTAGCGGCGAGAGTTAATGACCCTTTGAAAAAAGCTATTTTCATAAAAGCTAATGTGAACTTGTTTTGTCCTATTGAAGATTCTGTCAATCAATTAGTCGAAGAGTTAGACAAGGTAGATGAAAAAATATGAGTAGAATTTTTTATATTATTGAAGGGAGTATGCTTGCCTATTCTTTGGCTAAAAAACTTTTATTAATGGGAAACGATGTATATTATATAAGTAAAGATAAAGAAAGTCTTGAAATGTTAGATGGATTGAAAGTTAATTTCCCAAAGTTAGAATTAGTTCGTGAAGATCCTACAGATATTAAATGGATAGAGAACCTTGATTTAAACCGAAAAGTGGAAGCAATAATTGTTATTTCATCGGATGATTCATTAAATTTTGTTGTTTCTTGGTTACTAAGGCAGTATTATGAAAATATAAAGATAATTGCTTTAGTCAATGCTATGGAGAATGAAGTTATATTTAAAGGTATAAATGTTGAAACTTTATCACCTACTTTATGGATGGAAAAACTTATAGAATCTTCTATTCTGCATGAAGATATTACTGATTTTTTTAATCCATATGTAGAGAAATTGTCTATATTAGAATTAGTGATGAACGAGCACGATAAAGCTTTAGGAAAAAGATTAAAAGAATTAAAACTTCCAGAAAATTCAATAATAGCTGTAATAGTTCGAAAAAATGGTGACATTTTAGTTCCACAGGGAGAAACCATTATAAATACAGAAGATCGTTTAATTATTTTAGGACTTAAAGAAGAAGTTGATAAAGTTAGGGATATTTTAAAATAGAGGGTGATTGAGTGCCATCTTACAGACATTTTTTGGCGCTAAAATACAAAACAATATTTAGAAATACCGGAAATATTACTATAGGTTTATCTGTTTTGATATTTGTGGTTGGCTTGAGTGCATTTTTCTATGATAGTTACTATGAATTTTTTCCTTTTTTGAATACAGCTTTTTTAACGTTTGTTATAGGTTGGCTTTTTAGAAGCTTAGGTAAAAAAGGTAGAAGGAAAGAACTAACAATGCAAGATGCGGTTGTTACTGTCTTTTTCGTATGGACTTTATCTATTTTTTTATCTTCTTTACCTTTTGTATTTTCTGGGCTTCTCAATATTCATCAAGCTATTTTTGAATCTACAAGCGGTTGGACAACAACCGGGCTTTCGATGTTTGAGGATGTTGAGAAATTACCTCGATCTATATTAATTTGGAGATCTGTTATGCAATATGTAGGTGGAGCAGGCTTTGCTATAATAACTGTTGTTATAGCAGGCCCATTAGGAGTAGGTATATATCAAGCAGAAGGAAGGACGGATAACTTAGTTCCCAATATTAGAGAATCTGCTAAAATTATAACTCGTATATATTTAACATGGGCTATAATTGGACTTTTACTTTTAATATTAGTCGGTAAACTTCCATTTTTTGATGCATTTAATCATACTTTAACGGCTTTAGCGACAGGAGGTTTTTCTACTAAAAATGCAAGTATTGGTGCTTTTAATAGTTTAAGTGTTGAAATAATTATTATGCTTTTAATGATAATGGGTAGTACCGGTTTCGGTGTACATTATGCGGGCTTATTGATGGTAAGAAAAATTGCGCGATATAGAAAGGATTATAGAGAAGGTAAGATTAGCTCACTGGATTTTAAAGAAAAGATAAAATCCGAACCTTTCTTTAAAAATCCAGAACCTAAAGTAATGTTTATGATTTTGATCATAGCTTTTATAGTTATTTTTATTTTCACAACCTTCCCGCTATATGGCATTAAAGATGGAATAATACATTCAGCTTTCCAGAGCGTTACAGCTTTAACAGGAACAGGATTTTCGACAGTTTCTTTTAACAACTGGAACTACTTTGGGTTATTAATTCTGACAATACTAATGACTCTTGGTGGCATGATGGACTCCACTTCTGGAGGATTAAAACTATATCGAGTATATATAGCTTTTAAATTAATTGCAAACCAAATTTCAGAATTTTTTAAACCCACTGGTTCTACTTTTTACATAGAAGTTTACAAAGGCGTCTCAAGAAAAAAAATAGACCTTGAAGCTATTAGAAATGTGGTGGTTGTGTTTACAATGTATTTTCTTACCTACTTTATAGGAGTTTTTATCTTACTTATTTATGGTTATCCTTTAGATCAAGCTTTGTTTGAATATGCTTCTACTCTTTCTGCAGTTGGCCTTTCAACAGGTATTACCTCTGCAAATGCCCCTCTTGTTGTAATTTGGACACAAACATTGGGAATGTATTTAGGACGTTTGGAATTTTTTGTAATTATTGATGCTGTTATTAAAGTTATGAAAGATTTAAGAGAATTTCTATAATTTTATAAATTTTTTATTTTTAAACATCTATAATACTTGAACGATTATTTGTTTTTCATATACAAAAAACAAATTTAAAAATAACAAAATATAAGCCGCATCATGAATCATAGCTTAATATTGCGGCTTATTTTAAAAAAATAGTGTATTAATATTTATTTGTCTTTTTTACTTTCATAATATGTGTTATGGATTTTCAATATTTTATTATTTTTTGGTTGAATTAAAATTTTAAAATTATCCTTTAACGGAACCTGCGAGTAATCCTCTTACAAAATATCTTCCCAAGATAATATACACTATCAACGTAGGTAGAGCGGCTAACAAAGCTCCTGCCATTTGCACGTTCCATTCTACGATTTGACTACCCGCTAAATTTACTAAAGCGACTGTTATAGGCTGTTTTGTAGGATCACTTGTTATAGTTACAGCAAACAAGAATTCATTCCAGATATTGGTAAATTGCCATATTATTACTACTACAAATCCTGGTATTGATATTGGAAGAAGAATTTTTGTATAGGACTGCCATATATTTGCTCCATCAACCGATGCTGCTTCCACTAACTCATTGGGTATTTCTTCATAATAATTTTTGAACATCAAAGTTGTAATCGGTATTCCATATATAACATGAGTAATTATTAAAGCAGGTATCGTTCCATACAATCCTATTGTTTGAAAAAACTGTATCAATGGGAACAAAACGCTTTGATAAGGTATAAACATACCAAATAAGATTAATGCAAAAATTAAATTGGAATATCTAAATTTTAATTTAGATAATGCAAAACCATTTATTGAACCTATCATTGCTGAAATTAAAGTAGCGGGAATAGTTAAGTAAAGGCTGTTTTTAAGATTTGGACTGAGCCTTATAAAAGCTTGCTTGAAACCATCAAAAGATACTTTATTTGGTAATTTCCACATATTAGCAATGGATACTTCTTCAAAAGGTTTGAAAGATGTACTTAGAGTTACATAAAAAGGAAGTATATAAAAGATTGTAAATATTGCAAGTATTATATAATATATGACCATAGAGGTTTTACTGGTTTTTTCAGCCATTATCTCTCCCCCCTAAAAGAACTGTATAGATATGGTATAATAACTGCTGCTACCATAACTAACATTATTATTGCTATTGCTGAAGCTATGGCATATCTATTCGATCTAAACATTTGTTCAAACATGTATATGGCTGGCATATCCGTAACATTGTTTGGTCCACTTCCTGTCATAGCATATATTAGATCAAATATTTTAAGAGACATATGGCCTATTACGATCATCGCACTTAAAGTAATTGGCCTTAACATAGGCATTTTTATTCCCCAAAAGATTTGTGTTCCACTTGCACCATCAACTTGGGCAGCTTCTATCATTTCTTCAGGAATTGCTCTTAAACCAGCAAGATACATAGCCATAACATAACCTGACATTTGCCAAGTTGCCGCAATTATCACTGGAATAAGTGCTAAGTTAAATTTTCCGAGGGATTGGGTACTTGTATACCACATCCATTGCAAATTTGTTAAACCAAGATTTTGTAACAGGAGATTTATGCCTTGTGGATCAGTAGGTAGATTTCCTGGAGCAAATATCCATCCCCAAACTGTTCCAGTAACAACATACGAAATTGCCATAGGAAATAAGAAGAGATTTTGAAAAAAACTTGATCCTTTTAATTTTTTATCAATAATATTTGCAAGGAATAAACCTAATATTATGCACCCTGCTAAAAAGAATAATGTAAAAAAAAGCGTATTCCAAAGGTCAGTTTGAAATCTTGGATCCATAAAAAGTCTTTGGTAATTTCGTAATCCAACAAATTGATATTCTCCCCTTACCAACGCAGCAAAACTGTTCCAATTCGAAGTTGATGTTTTAATAGTTAGAAAGATAAAATAATAAACAAATATACCTATAAATATAAGAGAAGGTAGAATAATGAAGAATCCTGCCCTTGCTCTTTTTCTTTGAACAGCCATTTCTATCTCCCCTTTTCTTATTTTTTAAAAAGACTCGGTTCAAAAGAACCGAGTCTAAAACAACACATTTATTTTTGATATTTTTAAATTAATCTGTTAATAATCCTACATCTTCAGCTGCCCACAAAATCATTCGTTTTGCTTGAGATATATTTTTTGTTGTAACTAAAGCATTAACCGCATCATTGAAGGAAGTTACAAACGCTTCTGGCGCTGCTGAACCATGAACTATTGAAGGGCTAATAGCTAATTTTCTAAAGTCTTCTGCAGTTTCTATTAGATATGGATCATCTCCCGGATCTGCATCTATTCTTGCTGGAATTGAACCTTTAATTGGATTGAATATTTCTTGAGCTCTTTTAGAAGCCAAATATTCTAAGAATATTAAAGCATTTTCTCTGTGAGGTGCCTTTTTGGGTAATCCAAATGTGTCTGATATTAATACAAATACGGTTTGTGTCCCTGGAAGTTCAAACCATCCAAAATCTTCTCCAGGTTTCCATCCTAATTCTTTGAAATAACCTTCAGCCCAGTCTCCCATTAAATTGAAAACTGCTTTGTTATCATACAAAAGTCTTGCAGCTTCTTGCCATGCTAAGGCAGCGTGATCAACGTTAACATAGTCCATTAGTTGTACCATCTTTTGTAGTGCGTTGTCTAATCTTTTATCGTTAAAGGAAAGTTCCCCATTAAAAAGTGCATTATAATCCTGGGAACCGAATTCAGCAACCATAAGATTTTCTACAATTTGTCCAGCTTCCCATTTTTCCTTATCACCCATAGCTAAAGGTATGTATCCTGCGGCTTTCGCTTTATTCAAAGCGTCGATGAATTCCTGCCAAGTTTCTGGTTCTTTAGTTAAACCAATTTCTTTAAATAGTTTTTTGTTGTAAAAGATAACATTACTTCTATGAACTGTTAAGGGAATCGAATATACTTCACCATTGTAACTTACTATATCTATTAAACCTGATGGAAACTTGTCATAAACACCCCATAAAATTAATGCGTCCGTTAAAGGTTCCATGAGTCCAGGAATGACATATGTATCAGTTAGTTCCCAACCCGCGTGTACTTGAAATGTGTCTGGAGGGTTTCCTCCAAGCATCCTTGTTTTCAAAACTGCTTTTGCATTTGTTCCAGCTCCTCCAGCTACAGTTGCATTAATAACTTCAATGTTAGGATATAAGGAATTGAAGTCTTTTATTGTTGCAAGTAATGCAGCTTCTTCACCACCGCCTGTCCACCAGCTGAATATTTCTAATCGTCCACTTTGAGCAAATATTACCGTGAAACTTAATACACTTAAAAGTACTAAGCTAACTAACTTTTTCATGCTTTTCTACCTCCTTTTGGTAATTGGATTTTTTTTGCTCGCTTTAAAAATTATAAAATTCAAGTTTTATCAATATTTTAACGTTTAACTTTAAATAAAATGATTCCACGATTCTAATTTTGAACTATTCTCTATTTCTTTAACTCTTCGCTATTTTTACCTAAAGATAGTGAGGAAGACTCCGCCTTGCGCCCATAAAAAATTTATTTTTCAAAAGAAAAGCCTCTATTTCTAAAATTCTAAAATGCCTGCTAAGTTAAAAGTTAAACGTACTAATCTGAGAAATAAGATTTTGGGATATTTCATGTAAATTTTTGCTGTTTTCTCTTATTTTATTTGAATCTCCTTGAAGTTCTTTTATACTGTTATAGTTTTTGTGTAAATTTTCCATTATACTTTTAATAGAGTTTTCAACCTTTTGCATCGCCGAACTCATCTCTTGGGCACTTGCACTTTGTTCTTGAGCACTGGCTGTCATGTTTTCTATCCCTTGATTCATCTTTTCTATTCTTTCTGTTATGTGTTTGAAACTTTCTAATACATTTCCCATTTCTTTGTTTATGTCTTCTATCGTTCCTACTACTTTTACTGTCGTTTGGTTTACTCTA
>NZ_AZRK01000019.1 GCF_002895485.1 Petrotoga sp. 9PWA.NaAc.5.4 | reverse complement strand
GATAATATGCCTCCAGAGTTACAAGCTGAGAATAGAATGGTTCGCTGCTGGTTGTATGAGTGATGAAAATTGCAAATTTTTTAAAATGAATATTATTGAAATAATAATTATACAAAGGAGATAAAAACCATGGAATATCATGTAGCAAAAAACGGTTCAGATCATGGAGAAGGTACGCAGCAAGATCCTTTCCTTACGATAAATAAAGCAGCCTTTATCGCAATGCCTGGAGATACCATAATTGTTCATGAAGGCATATATCGCGAATGGGTGAAACCTAAGAATAAAGGATTAAGCAATAAAAGAAGAATTGTATATCAGGCTGCTAAAGGAGAAAAAGTAGTAATAAAAGGATCCGAACGCATTCAGAATTGGCAACATGTTGAAAAAAATATTTGGAAATGTGAATTACCGAATTCTTTTTTTGGTAATTTTAACCCCTATAAAGAAAAAATATTTGGAGATTGGTTAGTTACAATAGAACAAACTAAGCATTTAGGAGATGTTTACTTAAATGGTATGTCATTTTATGAAGTTGGAAGCTATGAAGAGTTAATTAACCCGACTATAAGAACAGAAGTATTAGATCATTGGACACAAAAAAATGTTCCTGTTTTAAATCCAGAACAAACACAGTATGTTTGGTTTACAGAAGTAGATAACGATAAAACCACAATTTATGCAAATTTTCATGGTGCAAATCCAAATGAAGAATTAGTAGAAATTAATGTACGTAGATCTTGTTTTTATCCTATTGATGTGGGTATTGATTACATCACAGTAAAAGGTTTTGAAATGGCACATGCCGCAACTCCGTGGGCACCACCAACAGCTGATCAACCAGGTTTAATAGGTGCAAATTGGAGCAAAGGTTGGATTATTGAAGAAAATATTATTCATGATGCTAAATGTAGTGCCATCAGTATAGGTAAAGAAGCTTCCACAGGTCACCTTTATCGTTCTATTCGAAAAGATAAACCCGGATATCAATACCAATTGGAATCTGTTTTTTCGGCTGAACATAAAGGATGGAGCAAAGAAAGTATAGGCTCTCATATTATTCGAAATAACGTAATTTATGACTGTGGTCAAAATGCGATTGTAGGTCATTTAGGATGTGTTTTCAGTGAAATACATCATAACCATATATATAATATTGGCATAAAACGCGAGTTTTATGGCCACGAAATCGCTGGTATTAAATTACATGCAGCTATTGATGTTCAAATTCATCATAATCGTATTCATAACTGTTCTTTGGGATTGTGGCTTGATTGGCAAGCACAAGGAACAAGGGTTAGTAAAAATTTATTTTACCAAAATAATAGAGATTTATTTGTTGAAGTAAGTCATGGTCCATATGTTATTGACCATAATATATTAGCTTCTGAGAATGCGATAGTTAATATGTCACAAGGTGGTGCATATATTAACAATTTAATTTGTGGAAAGATAGAACATAGAAAGGTGTTAAATCGTTTTACTCCTTATCATTTGCCTCACAGCACCAAAGTTGCTGGTTATGCATGTGTTTATGGAGGAGACGATCGATTTTATAACAATATATTTGTTGGAAAGAAAGGATTAGAAGATGTAGGTACTTCCCTTTACAATGGTTACACATCTTCTTTAGAAGAATATATTGAAAAAGTACATGAAAAGTACGGTGATTTAGAAACATTTGCATCCATAGAACAACCAGTTTATATTAATAACAATGTTTATTTCAATGGAGCACAACCTTTTGAAAAAGAGAAATGCAAGTTAGTTGTAAAAGATATGGAACTTAAACTTTCGATTATCGATAATGGAAAAGAAGTTTTTCTTTCTTGTGTATTACCAGATAATTTAGAAAACATGCAAGGAAAAATACATTCAACAACTACATTAGAAAGAGTTCGCATCGTTGATGTTGAATTTGATTGTCCAAATGGAAAAGATTTAATCTTGGATGAAGACTTTTTCGATGATCGAAAATCTGAAAAAAGTATGATAGGCCCCATTGCGAGTTTAAAGAAGGGCGAAAATTATATCAAGGTATGGTAAAGTTTAAATTTTTAATGTTGATTTAAAGAAACAAGAAAAACAATTTTTTGATAAGTTTGCGCCCCCATACGGGGGCTTTCAACAAAAGCTAAATTTATTAATTATAAATAGTCATTTGAAAAATATTAGTTTATAAGAAATACTAAACAAAAACACATAGCAAATTCAAATTTTTTTAAAAACCTGAGAAATTCTCGTCTAATCAAAAATAAATTCTCATAATTATCTTTAATCTTAGTTGATTAAAAAAACTAAAAATTGATTTCTAATGTAACAACTGTTATAATTATGTTTGGAGAATATAAAATAAATTAATTTTTTACCATATAAGAGAAAGTAATTTTCTTTTTATGAAAGAAGTTAGGTGTTTTAGAAATGACAATTTTTTAAAAATAAGCTTTTGAATTTAAAATGGGTTCAGGGCAGAGCCCTTCTCCTTTCCTTAGCTACACGTAGCAAAAAAAGTTAAAGAAATTCATATTCTATTAGGATTAGAGTTAAGGAGGCATTTTGAAAAAACTAAGATTCAAAACATTTATAGAATCGTAGTTTCATAATTTCTAAAGGGAGTATGAAAGAAATATCTTGGAGGTGTTACTTTTGATTAAATTCATCACGAAAAGATTGTTGTTTGCTATACCTTTGTTGTTTATTATATGTCTTATATCCTTTATAATAATTGAGTTGCCCCCAGGAGATTTTATAACTTCTTATGAAATGACTTTAAGACAAAGTGGTGAAGCAATAGATCAAGCAACTTTGGAGCTCTTAAGAGAGAGATATGGTTTAGACAAGCCTGTTGTTGTTAGGTTTTTTATGTGGTTCGGAAACATATTAAGGGGTAACTTAGGCTACTCTATGCTTTATCAGAAACCCGTTAGTGAGTTGTTAGGAGCTCGCTTATTGTGGACTATGCTTATATCTACTCTTTCAACAGTATTTGCATGGACTCTCGGGTTCTTATTAGGAGTCTATTCTGGAACTCATCAGTATTCTGGTGGAGATTATACTGTTACTGTTTTTGGATATTTAGGAGTATCGATACCTAACTTTCTTTTAGCATTGGTATTAATGTGGTTCTCATTTTCTGTTTTCAGTGTAAGTTTAGGAGGATTATTCTCTCCCGAATATGCGTTAGCCCCTTGGAGCTGGGGAAAATTTTTAGATCTTCTTCAACATTTATGGATTCCAATTATTGTTGCAGGTACAGATAGTATGGCAGGTCTTATAAGAGTATTAAGGGGGAATCTTCTTGATGAAATAGATAAACCTTATGTAACAGCAGCAAAAGCAAGAGGTGTTCCCGAAAATAAAGTTTATTGGAAATATCCTTTAAGAGTGGCTATGATACCTTTTTTAAGCACAGCAGGTTGGACTATTCCAGGAATAATATCTGGCGTTGTTGTTACTGGAATAGTACTGAATCTTCCAACCGTTGGAACTCTTCTTTTAGAGTCTCTGCAAGCCCAGGATATGTATTTGGCAGGAAGTTTGGTTCTAATTTTAAGTATATTCACTGTTATTGGAACAATAGTTTCTGATATCTTACTTGCGTGGGCTGATCCAAGAGCAAGACTTGAATAATAAGGTGAAGAGGTGAATATAATATATGCAAAATAATTCTTTAAATAAAACGATGGATAAAAAAGCAGAAAAAATTTATTATGCATCAGAAACAAAACTAATCTGGTGGCGATTTAGAAAAAACAAGTTAGCAATTGTTGGGATGATAATTTTAATAATACTTTATACAATTGGAATTTTCTGTGAATTTTTTGCTCCATATAATCCTAATAAAATTAATGCATCTTATGTTTATGCCCCTCCACAAAGAATTAGAATAATTAGAGATGGAAAACTTGTTAAACCTTATGTATATGGGTATAAAACTAGTAGAGACCCTCAAACACTTCAAAGAATATACTCGCCAGACGAATCAAAAATCTATCCTTTAAAATTTTTTATAGAAGGAGATCCCTATAAATTATGGGGAAGATGGGAATCAAACATTCATTTTGTAGGGGTAGAAGAGGGCGTATTTTTTCTCTTTGGAACTGATAGAATGGGCAGAGATGTTCTATCCAGAATAATTTATGGAACAAGGATTTCAACTACAATAGGTCTTGTAGGAGTTTTTATAAGTTTATTAATAGGAACTTTATTGGGTGGAATTTCAGGATATTATGGAGGTCCTGTTGATTTTATTATACAAAGAATAATTGAAATTATTAAGAGTATACCAACAATTCCGTTATGGATGGCACTTGCTGCAGCTTTGCCAAGATATATGACTCAACTTCAAAGATACTTCGCAATAACTGTAATACTTTCTTTAGTTGGATGGACAGATTTAGCAAGAGTTATTAGAAGTAAATTTATAATTCTTAAAAAAGAAGATTTTGTAGTTGCTGCACAGTTAGCGGGAGCTCGTCAATCTAGAATCATCTTTAGGCACATGTTACCTTCACTTACCAGTCATATGATAGTTTCAATAACCCTCTCCATTCCTGGAATGATTTTGGGAGAAACTGGCTTGAGTTTTTTGGGTCTTGGTTTACAATCACCTGCAATAAGTTGGGGAGTGTTATTACAGGAAGCTCAAAACGTCAGAACTGTTGCTTTGCATCCATGGCTTATGCTACCTGCACTTTTTGTAATAATAACTGTACTTTCCTTTAATTTTGTTGGAGATGGTTTGAGAGATGCAGCAGATCCATATAAGATCTAAATAGTTTTAGGAGGAATAATATGGAAAAATTACTTGAGGTAATAGATCTTGAGACATCTTTTGAGTTAACAGAAGGGTCAATAAAGGTATTAGATAAAATTAACTTTAATCTAAAAAGAAATGAAGTGGTGGGTCTCATTGGAGAATCCGGGTGTGGTAAAAGTGTCACGGCACTTTCCATACTTAGAATTTTGCCCAAAAATGCAAAATGTTCAGGAAAAGTAATTTTTGATACCGGGGAAAAAGAAATTAATCTTTTAGAATTAAACCCAAAAGGTGAAGAAATAAGACAGATACGTGGAAATGATATTTCAATGATCTTTCAAGAACCAGCAGCCCCTTTTTCACCAGTTTATACGGTAGGAGATCATATGGTAGAAGCAATAACTTTACATAAAAATGTTTCTGAACAGCTTGCCAAAGAAAGGGCTTTGGAAATGTTAGAAAAAGTGAGAATACCGGATCCCAAAAAAATAATTGATGCTTATCCTTTTGAACTATCTGGTGGAATGCTTCAACGTTGCATGATAGCTATGGCTCTATCATGTAATCCCAAGATACTAATTGCTGATGAACCCACAACAGCTTTAGATGTAACAATACAGGCGCAAATCTTATATTTAATAAAAGAACTTCAAAAAGAATTTCATAGTTCCATCATTTTTATTACTCATGATTTAGCAGTTATTTCTCAAGTGGCAGATAAAATTGATGTAATGTATCTTGGACATATTGTAGAAGAAGCAGATGTATTTGAAATTTTTAAAAATCCGCTGCATCCATATACAAAAGCTCTTTTAGCATCTATACCTAAATATGGTGTGAGAAAAACTAGGCTGGAAGCAATTTCAGGTGTTGTCCCTGATCCATATAATTTGCCTAAAGGTTGTAGATTTCATAATAGATGTCCAAGTTTTATGGAAGGAATATGTGATGTAGAAGAACCTAAAACAATTGAAATAAGTGAAAATCATAAAGTAAAATGTTTTCTTTATGGAGGCAACAATAATGCAAAATAAAAAATTTTTGGAAGTTTCTAATGTAAAAAAGTATTTTCCCATTAAAAGAGGTGTTTTCGGAAAAATCTCCGGATATGTGAAAGCTGTTGATGGAGTAAGTTTTCATATAAATGAAGGCGAAACTTTAGGATTAGTTGGAGAATCTGGATGCGGTAAAACGACAATTGCTAAAACTATTTTGCGAGCTTTAGATTGCGATGCTGGAGATATTCTCATGCATTTTGAAAATAAAGTGATAAACATAGCTAAATTACCTAAAAATCAGTTAAAAGAGCTAAGAAAAAATGTTCAAATGATTTTTCAAAATCCTTTTACATCCTTAAATCCTCGAATGAAAGTGAGAGATATTATTGGAGAACCTTTATATGTTAATAAAATAGCAAAAGGGAAAGACCTTGATTCGAAAGTGGAAGAATTAATGGATATGGTCGGTTTAAGGAAAGAGTATTTAATAAGGTATCCTCATGCTTTTAGTGGTGGCCAAAGGCAAAGGATAGTTATTGCAAGAGCGTTAGCTTTGAACCCAAAACTTGTTGTTTGTGATGAACCAGTGGCAGCTTTAGATGTTTCTATTAGATCTCAAATTTTAAATCTTTTGATGGACCTTCAAGAAGAATTAAATCTTACTTATCTTTTTATTTCACATGATTTAAGTGTCGTAGAACATATATGCGATAGAGTTGCTGTTATGTACTTAGGAAGAATTGTCGAACTAACCGATACAGAGAGCCTTTTTCAAAGTCCCAAACATCCATATACAGAAAAACTATTAGAGGCAGTACCTAAACCCGATCCAAGTATAAGAGCTGACCAGATAAAACCTTTAGAAGGAGAAGTTCCAGATCCGGCAAATCCTCCTCAAGGATGTTATTTTCACCTAAGATGTCCTTATGCTATAGATATATGCAAAAAAGAATATCCTGAATTAAAAAATTATAACTCGGATAGTAAAAATGAGCATTTAGTCGCTTGTCATCGTGCATCTGAATTAGCCCTAAAAGGGCTTGAAATTAAATAGATTATTTTAAGTTGAAGTATCTGCCAAGTTAAAGGAATAGAAAATAGTTCAAAATTATAACTATGAAGGTATTTTTGAAAAAATTAAACGTTAAAACACTAATAAAAGGTAAGGCTTAGAATATCTAAAATGATTAAGATCCAAATTCAAGGGAGGTGGTGTTATGGAAAGAAAGAAAGTAGTAACCTGTTTATTGATTGTTTTTTTGTCTTTAGTAACGTTGTTTGGATGGGATGCATATGCAACGCCTGAAGAATATTACCAAGCTACAGGTAATAAAGTTACTCAATTTAAAGAATCACCTATGCTTACTGATAAAGTGAAAAAAGGAGAACTTCCACCAATTGAAGAGCGATTACCAAAGGAACCTTTAGTAATAGTTCCTGAAGACGAAGTAGGAAAATTTGGAGGTACATGGAGAAGAGTTTGGAAAGGTCCTTCTGATCAATGGGGGATTTATAAAATTAATGAACCACATTTGGTATATTGGGATTCTGAAGGTGGAAAGTTTCTTCCAGGAGTGGCAAAGAGTTGGGATATATTAGATGATGGAAAAGTATACATTTTTCATCTTAGAGAAGGAATGAAATGGTCTGACGGACACCCCTACACCGCGGATGATATTCTCTTTTGGGCTAATGACATGGTTGGAAATGATGAACTGACTCCTTCCAAACCAGCTTGGTATATTGTAGGAGGTAAAAGAGCCAAAATAGAAAAGATAGATGATTATACAATTAAATTTGAATTTGCTGAACCATACGGATTATTCTTACTTCAAATTGCTTATAGTCAAGGCTTTGTTGGAGCACCAAAGCATTACTTAAAACAATTCCATCCTTCATACACTTCTATGGAAGAAATTCAAAAAATCATAGACAAAGAAAAAGAAAAGATGTACTTTACCTGGGTTGATGTATTTAACGATAAAGATGATCCTGTAAGAAATCTTGAACGACCAAGTTTATTTACATGGATCCCTAAGACAGATCCTTCTAGTTCGTATTATATTCTCGAACGGAATCCATATTATTTCGCTGTTGATATAGAAGGTAATCAATTACCATATATTGATACTGTTCGGCATGAATACGTCATGGATAATGAAATAATTATGTTGAAAGCGATAGCTGGTGAAATCGATATGCAATTTAGGCACATTGGAACCTTAGGAGCAGGAGCAGGTAACTACACATTATTGGCAATGAATGCAGAAAAAGGTGGTTATCAGATTTACAATTGGATAGCTGCTAACGGTTCTGCAAGTCAATTAATGCTGAATACTTTTGACCATAAAGATCCTGTTTTACAAGAAATATTCAGTGATGTAAGATTTAGACAAGCCTTGTCTCTTGGAATAAATAGAGAAGAAATTAACGAAATTATCTTTTCTGGATTAGCTAAACCACGTCAAGCTTCTTTAGTAAGTGGATCAGCATATTATGATCCCGAATGGGAAAGCGCTTTTGCTGAATATGATCCAAAACGAGCAAATGAACTTCTCGATGAAATGGGACTCAAATGGGATTCAAAGAAACAATATAGACTCAGACCAGATGGAAAACCATTGCAATTTTCTGTACAAGTAGCTGGACAACCACACACAGATATTTGGACTATAATACGAGAATACTGGAAAAACGATTTAGGTATTCAAATAGAAGTAGATACAATTAACAGAGACCTCTTCGACTCCAGGAAAGACGCTCATGATTTTGACGGACAAGTATGGCAAATGGATAGAGCTGCTCAACCATTGGCAGAACCTTATAATTTGATTCCAGGAGCTTCAAATATTTCAGAGTCTTGGTATATAGGTTGGACAACATGGATTAAAGCTTATATGGAAGGAGATGAAATTCCAGAAGATGCCATTGTGCCACCAGAAGCGGTTATTGATTTGGTAGATCTATGGTTACAAATCCAAGTAACAACAGATGATGAAGAAATAAAAGAACTTATGAAAGAAGTGACAAAAATTCATAGAGAAAACATATGGATGATAGGAACTGTAGGAGAAGATATAGCTCCCGCAATAGTAAAAAACAATTTTAAGAATGTCCCTAAAGAACTTGTAACGGATGATATTTTAAGATCCCCTTTGAACGCTATGCCTATGCAATTCTTTATTCAGTGATATTATTCTTCCCCAACTTTTAAATAAAGTTGGGGGGAAATACTAACCAGTCTTAATGTTGCAGACTTTAGAAATGATAATTTTCAGAAAATGAGATTTTGAATTTAAAATGGGTTCAGGGCAGAGCCCTGTGCCCTTTCCTGGCTACAAGTACCGAAAAACTAAAAAAAATAAGAATTAGTGAGAGTTAGAAGTGGGAAGGTGTTAAGAATTTTGGAATTTCTAAAATGAGTAAATCTTAAGATCCTAAAGGAGGTAAAAAAAATGAAAAATATTATAATTCCTCTTCTGTTAATCAGTTTAGGACTACTGACGATTGGTTTTTCTACTACTGGTTTATTAAGTAACGGTAATAAAATTGTTTCTCCAGCAGACTATGAACTAATTATTGATTTTGAAAATTCTGACGTAAAAATTAATCCAAGAGGAGAAAACATTCTACTCAACATATCTCAAGATTTCGCATTTGAAGGTAATTATTCATTAAAGATAGAGAACAGAAAATCTGGTTGGGAAGGTCCCGAGATAGATTTTACAAATGATTGGAAAATATTTGACGGATCTGAATTCACCGTTTATGTTCCCGTCTATCAAACCTCTAATTCTCCACAACTCTTTAGAATTGTTGCTTATATAAACGATGCCGCAGGAGAACGTTTTGTAAACATATCTGAAAAGGTGGTAGTTCCAAATTTTTGGAAAGAAATAACAGGAACCTTCAAATTTGATCTTAAAGAACCAGTCAATAATTTCTCTTTGTTAATAATAACTCCCTTAAATTCTGATTTTACTTATTACTTAGATGATTTTAAAGTTCTCGGAATTAATAAAGTCCCAAGATCAGATATCTTATTAAAAACGACTTTTGAGACAGGAACGGAAAATTGGCAACCTAGAGGTGATTCAGTTTCTATAACTACAACAAATAAAGCAGCACATAGCGGCGAATACTCATTATATGCAAGTGGAAGACAAAGTAACTGGCACGGAGCTCAGATTGATCTAAAAAATATTTTACTCCCAGGCAAAAGTTACGAATTAGAGGTCTGGGTATACCAAGAAACCGGGCAAGATCAGCAAGTAACTTTATCTATGCAAAGAAAGTATGCTTCAGATACTCAAACTAATTATGATACAATCGCATGGCAAAAAACTATACCTTCCAATAAATGGACAAAAATTGGAGGTTCTTATACTGTAAAATCAGGAGAGAAAATTGAAGAACTTCTTTTTTATGTCGAATCACCAAATAATGCATTAGCTTTTTATATTGATGATTTTGTAATAATTGACAAGACGATTCCTTTATTTGAACCAGAATGGGAAATACCAAACTTACAAGAAGTTTATAAAGATAACTTTAAAATAGGTGTAGCTATTCCTTACAAAGTGTTATCTAATCCACTTGAAATGAAAATGGTTGAAAAACATTTTAACAGTATTACCGCAGAAAATGAAATGAAGCCGGAAAGTCTTTTGGTTGATTTGAACACCTATAAATTCTCTGTTGCCGATGAATACATCAACTTTGCACAATCAAAAAATTTCGATGTAAGAGGCCACACATTACTATGGCACAATCAGACTCCAGATTGGTTTTTCAAAGATGCTGATGGAAACTTAGTTTCAAGAGAAGTCCTTTTAAAGCGCATGGAAAAATATATAAAAGATGTCGTTGGTCATTTTTCTGGGAAAATTCAAGCTTGGGATGTGGTAAATGAAGCAATAGATCCAAATCAACCTGATGGATTAAGAAGATCGTTATGGTACGATATTATAGGACCTGAATATATTGAATATGCTTTCAAGTTTGCACATGAAGCTGATCCTAATGCAAAATTATTTTATAATGACTACAACACTTATGAACCAAAAAAGAGAGATTTTATTTACAACCTCGTTTCTGATCTTAAAGCAAAAGGAATCCCTATAGATGGTATTGGGATGCAAATGCATATAGGCGTGGGAACAGATTTACGTCAGGTTGAAGAAGCTATTCAGTTATTCAGTTCAATTCCAGATATTGAAATTCATATAACAGAGTTAGATATGAGTATTTATAAAGATCAATCATCTAACTATAATGCTCCTGCATATGAATCTCTTGTAGAACAAGGCCATGTATACAAAGAACTATTTGAACTTCTAAAAAAGTACGATGATGTAATAACAAGCGTTACTTTCTGGGGTCTAAAAGATGATTATTCATGGAAAAACCAGACAAGAAATGATTGGCCACTACTGTTTGACAAAGACTATCAAGCAAAGTACTCTTATTGGGGAATAGTAGAACCAACAGTGTTGCCAATTCTCCCAAAAAAAAGTTCCATAGCTCAAGGTACTGCGATACCTTTTGGTATGTTGGATGATTCTTACTTGTTTTCAATACCTATACAAATCTTCGATGAACAAGGAAAGGAAAGATTAAACGCCAGAGTGATATGGAACGAAAATACACTATTCATTTACGGAGATGTACAAGATGAAACGAAGGATCCAGAAGATGCAGTAGCAATTTTCGTCGATCCTAACAACGCCAAAACTCCTTACTTACAAGATGATGATGCTTGGGTGATTATTAGAACTGATTGGACAGTTGAAACAAATAAACCAGATGAAATCGAAATTAAGCATTTTGTCAGCCCCGGATATAAAAAATATGCTTTTGAATGCTCAATTACTCTCCCTCAAAAATTTGAAAAAGGTTCATCCATAGGTTTTGATATTGCGGTAATAGATGGCAAGAAAATGTACAGTTGGAGCGACACTACAAACCAACAAAAAGAAATCACAGCAAATTATGGGACACTTGTTTTAGAAGCTGCTGCTGTGGGAACTGCAAAATATGGAACACCGATTATTGATGCAGAAATAGACGATATTTGGAAAATAGCAGAAACCTATTCAACCCACACAGTTGTTTCTGGAAGTCTTCAAAATGCTAAAGCAGATTTCAAAGTTTTGTGGGATGAAAAAGCACTTTATGTTCTTGCCATAGTATCTGATCCTGTTTTAAATAAAGATCATCCAGATCGTTGGGAACAAGATTCAGTAGAATTTTTCATCGACGAAAATAACAACAAAACAGGATTCTACGAATTAGACGACGCACAATATAGAGTTAACTTTATTAACGAACAATCCTTTGGTACAGGTGCCTCTGCAGCAAACTTTAAAACAGCAGCCAAAGTAATTGATGGTGGATATATAATTGAAGCTGCTATTTCTTGGAAAACAATTACACCATCTGGTGGAGAAGTTATAGGTTTTGACGTTCAAGTTAACGATGCTAGTGCAGCTGGAAGAAGGGTAGGAATACTAACTTGGAATGATCCAACTGGTAATAATTATCAGAGCACAGTGAATTTTGGAAATATTAAATTAGAGAAATAAAAATTTATATAACTTTTCTTTTAACTTTCTGATTTAAAGATCGGCCTGCATATCTTACTCTATTTTTGACATATGCATTGCAGGCCATTTTTTGGTAATTAACTATGAAAAACAGGAGGAAAAAACGTGAATTTTATACTCAGATGGTTTGGTGGAAAAGATGACAGTGTTTCATTATCCCAAATAAAACAGATACCAATAATATCCGGAATTGCTGGTACTTTGAATGAAATCCCAGTTGGGGAAATATGGCCTATAGAAAAAATTGAAAAACTTAAAAACCAAGTAAACAATGAAGGATTAGCTTTAGAAGTAATTGAAAGTGTAAACATTCATGAAGACATAAAAGCAGGGCTTCCTTCGAGAGATTATTACATTGAAAATTATATTAAAACTATTGAAAATTTAAGTATGATAGGGATTAAAGTAATATGTTATAACTTCATGCCTATTTTTGATTGGGTAAGAACTAACTTATACCACCAACTTTCTGATGGATCTTACTCTATGTCCTATGATCATGAAAAAATTAAAAATATTTCTCCCCAACAACTCATCCAAGAGGTTGAAAGTGGTGCAAAAGGCTTTTCATTACCGGGTTGGGAGCCAGAAAAACTGAAAAATTTATATCAACTTTTCAAAGTTTTTTCAGATATAGATGAAGAAAAACTTTTTCATAATTTAGAATATTTTCTCAAAAGTATTATTCCTGTTTGTGAAAAAGTCGGTATTAAAATGGCTATTCATCCTGATGATCCCCCCTGGCCAATTTTTGGATTACCAAGGATCGTCAGTTCGAAAGAACAGCTTGAAAAGATTATAAAAATAGTTGATAGTCCTTCAAATACTTTAGCGATATGTAGTGGTTCATTAGGCGCAAATCCCAAAAATAGTGTGCCTGATATAATAAGACAATTTGGAAAACAGGGTAAGATCTCTTTTGTACATGTTAGAAATATAAAAATCACTGATTACAAAAAATTTCACGAAGTTTCTCATTTCTCGAAAGAAGGTTCATTAGATATTTTTGAAATAATGAAAGCTTTGCATGAAACAAATTTTAAAGGATATTTAAGACCTGATCACGGCAGGCTCATATGGAATGAAAAAGCAAGACCAGGTTACGGTTTATTTGATAGAGCCTTGGGGGTTAGCTATTTATTTGGAATTTGGGAATCTTTAGATAAAATGAAGAAAGGATGATTACTTTGAAATCAAACTTGGAAGGAAAGATAGCTGTAATAACAGGTGGTGGTGGAATACTATGCGGTTCAATAGCAAAGGGATTAGCTAAAGAAGGTGTAAAAACAGCAATACTTGATCTTTCTTTGGATAAAGCTAGATCCGTCGCCGAGGAAATATTGAACAAAGGAGGCAATGCTATAGCAATAAAATGTGACGTACTAAATAAGGAAGAAGTACAATCAGCAAAAGAAAAAGTAATTGAAAAATATGGTAGATGTGATATTTTAATAAACGGAGCAGGGGGGAATCATCCAAAAGGGACAACCACAAAAGAGATTTTTGAGTTATCTGATCTTCAAAAAGAAAACCGTGAATTAATTACTTTTTTCGATTTAGAAATAGAAGGATTCGAATTTGTTTTTAATCTCAATTTTTTAGGTACATTTTTGGTGTCCCAAGTATTTTTAAAAGAAATGGTAAACCATGAAAACACTACTATAATCAACATTTCTTCTATGAGTGCATTTTCTCCAATGACAAAAGTTCCTGCCTACAGTGCTGCAAAAGCTGCTGTTAGTAATTTCACCTATTGGTTAGCAGTACATTTTGCAAAAGTTGGAATTAGAGTTAATGCGATTGCTCCAGGTTTTTTTCTAACAGAACAAAATAAAAATTTACTTATTCAAAAAGATGGAACTCCTACTGAACGATATAAAAAAATAATCGATCATACACCCTTAGGAAGATTAGGCGTTCCAGAAGATCTTTTAGGTACGGTTCTTTGGTTATGTGACGAAAACGCTTCTGGTTTTGTAACTGGTACCGTTATACCAATTGATGGTGGTTTTATGGCTTACTCAGGTGTATAAAAGGAGGGATTAAATGATACCTTATTCAAATGAAAAAGATTACCATTGTTGGTTAAACTATGAACATATTAAAGATTCATTGATATTAAGTCAATACACCGATTATTTTAAGAACATAGTGATTAATGAAAATAACCATATAATTGACTCCATAAAAGATGAAATTTATTATTCCATAAATAAAATCTTGGGTATAAGTCCTCTTATTAATGATTACACTGACTCCAATAAATTTATAGTTATATCTAAAATTGGAAAAAATAATTTGGTCGATTCATACATAACAAATGAGGAAACTATAGCTATAAATGAAGAAGGATTTTTAATAAAAACTGCAAGAACCCAAGATAAAAAGTTCATAATAGTAACATCCAAATCTGATAATGGATTATTATATGGGACTTTTTATTTAATTAGGATTCTGCAAAAGAAGACACCCCTTGATAACATATATGTTTTAGAAAATCCCAAATCCCCTTTAAGAATGATTAATCACTGGGATAATTTAAACGGAAACATAGAAAGAGGATACGCTGGAAAATCTATTTTCTATAACAACTATGAATTGGTAGATAACCTAGATAGAATTAGAGATTATGCAAGATTACTTTCATCCATTGGCATAAATGCTATAGTCCTAAATAATGTAAATGTTGGAAAGGAAGAAGCTAGATTAATAGATGACAAAATTTATATTGTAGAAACCTTGTATGATATTTTCAAAAGATACGGTATAAAAGTATTTGTGAGTGTAAATTTTGCTAGTCCTATAATGATAGGCGGTTTGAAAACAGCAGATCCTCTAAATGAAGAAGTAAATGAATGGTGGAAAAAGAGAGTCGACTTTATTTATGATCACGTTCCTGAATTTGGAGGCTTTCTTGTAAAAGCCGATTCAGAAGATCAGCCTGGGCCATTTTCATACAATAGAACACATGCGGACGGAGCTAATATGCTTGCAAAAGCTCTGACTCCACATAATGGACTACTAATCTGGAGATCCTTTGTCTACAATTGTTACCAAGATTGGAGAGATCAAAATACCGATAGAGCAAAAGCGGCTTATGAAACTTTCATGCCATTAGACGGTCAATTTTTGGACAACGTAATTATTCAAATAAAAAATGGACCTATGGATTTTCAAGTTAGAGAACCCGTAAATCCACTTTTTGGTGGCCTTAAAAAAACCCATCAAATACTTGAACTTCAAATTACTCAAGAATACACAGGCCAGCAAAAACATCTTTGTTACTTGGTACCACAATGGAAAGAAGTTTTGGATTTTGACACCTATCTTTTTGGAAATGGAACTACTGTATCTAAAATTGTATCAGGTTCTCCGTTCAATTCAAGAAACTTTGGAATAGCTGGCGTTGCTAATGTAGGGGATAATATTAATTGGACAGGTCACACTTTGGCTCAAGCGAACCTTTATGGATATGGTCGTCTAACGTGGAACCCTGAACTTGAAAGTTCGCAAATTACTGAAGAATGGATAAAATGTACTTTTGGAGATGATTTAAAACTTTTTGAAAATTTGTCACAAATGTTGCAAAATTCTTGGGAAATATACGAAAAATATACATCACCTTTAGGAATAGGTTGGATGGTAAATCCAGGGCATCATTATGGACCGAACGTTGATGGTTATGAATATTCAAGGTGGGGAACTTATCACAGAGCTAATCACTTCGGCATTGGTGTAGATAGAACTTTAAAGTCTGGTACAGGTTTTACTAAACTATATCACCATCCAAATTTTGAAATGTTTGAACATTTAGAAAGTTGTCCCGAAGAATTATTACTTTTCTTTCATCATGTTTCTTACATTTATAAATTAAAAAATAATAAAACTCTCATTCAACATATTTATGATACACATTTTGAAGGAGTGGAAGATGTTCAATGGCTTATAAATCTGTGGATTGAACTTGAGGGACTAATTGATAATAAGCGATATCAAGATGTTTTATCCAAACTCTTAGAACAAAAAGAGCATGCAGAAGAATGGAGAGATGTCATAAATACTTATTTTTATAGAAAAACTATGATCTCTGATGAGAAAGGTAGAAAGATCTATCCTTAATAGTACTTTTTTGATAATTTAATAAATTCAATGATTTTTCATAGCTACTTTATAAATAAAGATTTTCAAAAATAATATTTTGAATTTATGATGGGTTTAAAACAAAGCCCTTATTCTTTCTTTAAAGAAGCTATCAAGGAAATTAAAAAAATAAACGATTGGTCAAAGTGCTAAAAGAGTTAAAGAAACAGATAGTTATTAAGGATAAGAGTTAAGAAAGTAATTTTATAAAAATTTAAACTTAAAAAATATATAATATGAATTTCAGAATTTCCAAAGAATATAAAATAACT
The DNA here is from genome assembly GCF_002895485.1 of Petrotoga sp. 9PWA.NaAc.5.4. Lineage (NCBI taxonomy): Bacteria > Thermotogati > Thermotogota > Thermotogae > Petrotogales > Petrotogaceae > Petrotoga > Petrotoga sp. 9PWA.NaAc.5.4. The sequence goes on along the minus strand of NZ_AZRK01000019.1, from coordinate 7,922 downwards.
TTCAATAATGGAGGATTTTGAAAAATGAAGATATCTTTTAGTTATTATCCAGAAGGTAAAACTAAAGCACTCACAATGAGTTATGATGATGGTCAAATATATGATAGAAAATTGATAAAGATTTTTAACCAATATGGTATCAAAGGAACATTTCACTTAAATTCAGGAAAGTTTGACACATATCCTTTTCTGAATGCATCTGAGATAAAAAATCTTTTCGAAGAGCACGAAGTTTCTATACATACTTTAAATCATCCTTTTTTGACATCATTACCTAAAGAAATGGTTATAGAAGAGATAAGAGAAGATAAAATGAAGTTAGAATCGTTAGTCGACTATCCAATACGAGGTATGTCTTATCCCTACGGAGATTACAACGAGGAAATAGTTAAAATGCTTCCATATCTTGGTATTGAATACTCAAGAACGGTAAATTCTCATAAAAGTTATGTCCTTCCTGAGAATTTTTTAACTTGGCACCCAACTTGTCATCATGACGATCATTTATTAGAGAGAACAGATGAATTTCTTAAATTAAATTCTAAAGGAAGGATGCTTCTTTTTTATGTTTGGGGACACAGTTTTGAATTTGAAAGAAAAAATAATTGGGATTTAATAGAAGAATTTTGCCGATTAATTGGAAACAATAATGAAATTTGGTATACAACAAATATTGAAATTATAGATTATTTAAGTGCGTTAAAAAATTTAAAAATAAGTGTAAACCAAAAAATTATATATAATCCTTCTGCTATATCAGTGTGGATTGATGTTGATGGAAAAGCTATAAAAATAGAAAGTGGAAAATATTTGTTTTTATAAAAATTCAAAGAAGGTGAAAATATTTTGAAAATAGCAATTATAGGAGCAGGAAGCGTGAGGTTCTCACTACAGATAATAGGAGACATAGCACAAACTGAAGAATTATCTGGTTCTGAAATTTGTATGATGGATGTAAATGAAATTAGATTAGATGCAACCTATACTTTAGCAAAAAAATATTGTGAAGAATTAGGAGCGAATCTAAAAATTGAAAAAACGATGGACTTAGAAGAGGCGGTAAAAGAATCTAATTATATAATAAATACGGCATATCCTTACCCAAAAGGGGTAGAAGACGGATATAAAAGATGGGAAATAGTAACAGAAATAGGAGAAAAACATGGTTATTACAGAGGAATAGGCTCCCACGAGTTCAATATGGTCTCAACATATTCTTATGTAATATGTTCATATCCTGATATTAAATTAGCGCTTGACATAGCTGAGAAAATGAAAAAAACAGCTCCCAATGCATGGTTAATGCAAACTGCCAATCCGGTATTTGAAATCACCCAAGCAGTAAAAGAATTAACCGATGTCAAAATAGTAGGATTTTGTCATGGATCATCTGGAGTTAATGAAATATTTGAACGATTAAAATTGTCGGAAGATAAAATAAATTGGCAGGTAGCAGGAGTTAATCATGGGATATGGTTAAATAAATTTAGTTATGAAGAAAAAAATGGATACGAATTATTAAACAAATGGATAAAAGAAGAATCCCACAATTGGGAATCCAAGGGGCCATGGGATGTACAACTCTCACCTGCTGCGATTGACATGTACAAATTTTATGGAATGATACCGATAGGCGACACAGTAAGAAACGGAAGTTGGAAATACCATTACAATCTAAAAACTAAGAAAAGATGGTATGGTAAATATGGAGGAATAGATAACGAAATAGAGAGACCAAAGTTTCACAATATACTTAGAAAAAACAGAGAAAGAATGATAGAACTATCTAAAAAAATAAAGGAAGATAAAAATGTTAATCTCACACAAGAATGGCCAGAAATATTTAAAAAAGGAGAAATGAGCGGGGAACAACATGTCCCTTTTATAAATGCGTTGTCAAACAATAAACAGGTGAGGTTGATACTAAATGTAGAAAACCAAGGAATAATAAAAGGTATACCAGAAGACGTGGTAGTTGAAATACCAGTAATTGTAGATAAAAACAGATTACAATCACAAACGTTAGACCCTGATCTTGATGATAGAGTAAAAGAATACTTTTTGATACCAAGGATTATGAGGATGAAGATGGCTTTAGAAGCATTTATCAAAAAAGACATAGAAATCCTAAAAGAATTCTTGGTAAGGGATCCTAGGACAAAGTCTTTTAAACAAGTTGAGGAAGTTTTATCCGATATAATGAATCATCCCATTAATTCAGAATTAAAAAAATATTTTAATGTGTAGTAAAAAGTAATTATATTCATGATGGATAGTACCTAAAAAATGGTGTATCAAAATTAGATGCTAATCTTAAAAATGAAAATCTTTGAAAAAGACGATTAGACTTAAAAAAGGTTTAGGCGGAGTCTTTATTAGAATAATGAAGATATTTTATAAATTTTTTCAATATAGGAGAATTATAATTATAAGAAAATCTAAATTTATGTTAAATAAAAAAGTAAGAGCAATTTATAAAAAGTAACAAATAAGCTTATAATTAAGAATAATCAATTGTAATTGCCGCTAATTTTAGTTTATTGAATAAACTTATACTTTTTTTTATTGAACTTTAGAGTTATAATATTTTAAGCTTTTTGTATTTTTTATACAAATTAAAAATTTTATTGTTTTGTTTTTATTTGGTTTATTAATTCAACTAAATTGAACACTCATTTTAAAAGGAGTTTTTATTTTATGAATTCGTGGGTTAGTTGTTGGTCGTATGTTCCATTAAGAATCGAGCTTCCTAAACATTATCAAAATTTAGAAGAACAAATGTTGTTAATTAAGAATAATGTCAATGGACAAAAAATAAGAGTAACGTTGACAAATAAATATGATTCTGAGGAAATAGAATTTGAAGAAATTTTTATTGGAAACGTCTATAGTAATTCGATATTAGTTAAGGAGCAAGGTATTGATTCATTAAAACTTAATTTTAAAGGCAACAAAAGTTTTTTATTAAAACCAGGAGAAAAAATTATCAGCGACGAAATGGATTTTTTTACTGAATGTAATGAATATATTAGATTAGAGTCAAGATTTAAAAGAAAAAATAGAAGTAGTGTAAGTACTGGTAATTTTTTTATTAAAGATCAAGATATTACTTTGGTTTCAAATATAAAAGATGATTTAGAAAATTTATATGTACAAAAAGTAATAAAAGTAGAAATAGAAACAAAAGAAGAGATTAAAACGATCGTAGCTTTTGGAGATTCGATTACTAATGATTCAAAATGGACAGCACCTTTAACTGAAAGATTATATAAAGAATATCCTGGAAAAATTACTCTTGTAAATAGTGGTATCTATGGTAATAGATTATTAAATGATTCTGAATCTGGTTACTTTTTTGGGGAAGCAGGACTAAAAAGATTTGAAAAAGATATTTTTGAAGAACACAACAATGTTGGTCTTGTTGTCATATTGGAAGGGATTAATGATATTATTCATCCCTTATCTGGAACAGCTCCAGTTAGTGAGAAAGTCGATGCAGAAAAAATCATTGAAGCATTAAAATTGTTAATTTATAAAGCACATAAAAATGATTCAAGAATATTATTAGGAACTATTACCCCCTTTTATAATTATAATTCTGTATGGAATGAAAACGAGGAAAAGAAAAGACAAAAGATTAATAAGTGGATAAGAAATAATAACTATAGTGATGGCTTTATCGATTTTGATATGATTTTAAGAGATCCTACGGAGCCAAGGAAATTGTATTATGAATATGATAGTGGAGATAACTTACATCTTAGTATTAAAGGTGGAAAAAAAGTTTCTGAATCGATTGATACCAAAAAATTATATGAATTGTGTACAAAATAACATTTATAGATTTTTTAAAAATAAAGAAAATTCTAAAAACTAAGTCTTAGATTTAAAATGTGTCCAGGACAAAATTTTTTCTCTCTTTCGTTATAAGTATCGAAAAATTAAAGAAATGGAGAATAGTTCAAAATTAGAATTGTGGAGGTATTTTATAAAAAGTTAAACACTAAATTATTGATAAAATGTGAATTTTGGAATTTCTAAAGACAGTAATAATTAGAGTTGAGAAGGTATTTTTGAAAAAATTAAACATCAAAACATTTTTTATAGAATATGAGTTTCGTCATTTCTAAAGTTGGTGTTAAATAAATTTATTAGAGGAGGAAGTGAAAGTGCAAATATATAAAGATCCTGATAGATCTATAGAAGAAAGAATAGATGATTTATTAAAACGAATGACTTTAGATGAAAAAATTGCACAAGTTGGGTCATATTGGAGTTACGAAGTATTAGATAAAGGTAAATTTTCAATTGAAAAAGCTAATAAGCTATTGAAAAATGGAATAGGACAAATCACAAGACCAGGAGGAGCAACAGGCTTTTCGACCAAGCAAACAGCAAAGTTTGCAAACGAAATTCAAAATTATCTTATTTCAAAAACAAGGTTAGGAATACCAGCTTTTATGCATGAAGAATGTTTAAGTGGGTATATGACGCGAGGAGCAACAATATTTCCACAAATGATAGGATTAGCAAGTACATGGGAACCAGAACTCGCAAAAAAAATGGCTCAAAGAATAAAAGATCAGATGAAAACATTGGGGATTCATCAAGGATTATCCCCAGTGTTAGATGTTACACGCGATCCTCGGTGGGGAAGAGTTGAAGAGACTTTTGGTGAAGATCCTTACCTTATTGCAAAGATGGGTGTTTCGTATGTAAAGGGTATCCAAACAGATGATATAAAAAATGGAATAGTAGCTACTTTAAAACATTTTGTGGGTTATGGAGTTTCTGAAGGAGGCATGAATTGGGCACCCGCCCATATACCGGAAAGAGAGCTGCGAGAAGTTTTTCTATTTCCTTTTGAAGCAGCTATTAAAGAAGGAAAAGCAAAATCTTTAATGAACGCTTATCATGAAATTGATGGAATACCTTGCGGTGCTTCAGAAAATTTATTAAGAAAAATATTAAGGGAAGAATGGGGTTTCAACGGAATAGTAGTTTCAGATTATTTTGCTATTAATTCTTTAATGGAATATCATAAAGTAGCTTCTAATAAAGAAGAAGCTGCCATTAAGGCATTAAAAGCTGGCATAGATGTTGAACTTCCCTCATTTAATTGTTATAATGAACCTTTAAAGAGTGCTATAGAAAATAAAAATATTCCGCTAAAGTTTTTGGACGACGCGGTTAGAAATATTTTACGTTTAAAATTTGAAATGGGATTATTTGAAAATCCTTTTGTTAAAGAAGAAAATATTCCAGATAATCTTGATACACCTGAAGACAGGCAACTCGCATACGAAATTGCCAAAAAATCTATTGTTTTGTTGAAAAACGAAGGAATTGTCCCTTTAAAAAAATATAAAAATATAAAGAAAGTAGCAATAATAGGACCGAATGCTGATAGCGCGAGAAATTTAACGGGTGATTATACTTATTTAACTCATCTTGAAACTCTGAAGCAAGGTGCGTTTGGAACTTCAGCTATGGAAGGAATTACTTTTTCAGAAAGTGAATTGGAAATAAAAACAGTATATAAAAGCTTGAAAGAAAAATTAGAATTGAATGATATTCAAGTAGATTATGCAAAAGGTTGTGAAATAAACGATGGTAATGAAGAAATGCTTGAAAACGCTATAAAACTTGCTAAGCAGTCTGATGTTTTAATTGTAGTTTTAGAAGATAAATCTGGTTTAACTTTAGATTGTACAACAGGTGAATCTCGAGATAGCTCAAAATTAACACTACCGGAAGCACAAATGGATTTATTAAAAGCTCTTAAAAAAACTGGTAAACCCATTATTGCTGTATTAATAACAGGAAGGCCGTATTCTTTGGAATGGTTATCAAACAATGTATCAGTTATTTTTGAAGCTTGGTTACCCGGTGAAGAAGGAGGAAATGCTATAGCTGATATTATTATTGGCAATGAAGTTCCTTCTGGTAAACTACCTATTTCTTTTCCTTACCATGTTGGACAAATTCCTGTCTATTATAATCATAAACCATCTGGCGGAAGAAGTAATTGGTGGGGAGATTACGTAGATTCTCCTTCTAAAGCATTGTATCCATTTGGATATGGTTTGAGTTACACGACATTTGAATATTCCAATTTAGAAATAAAAGTTGAAGAAACAAATATTATTGTAAGTTGCGAAGTAAGGAATACTGGGCAATTTGAAGGAGATGAAGTTGTTCAATTATATATTAATGATGAGGTTGCAAATACAACTAGACCAGTAAAAGAATTGAAAGGTTTTCAAAGGATATCATTAAAGCCTTCTGAAAAGAAAAAAGTATCATTTAACCTTCCTATAGAAACATTAGCTTTCTATAATGAGAAAATGCAATATATTGTAGAGAAAGGTAAATTTGTAGTTATGTTGGGTTCTTCATCAGAGGAAATAAGGTTAAATGGAAGTTTTTATTTAGAGAAAGATAAATTTATTAATAATCAGAACAGGGAATTTTTTAGTGAAGTATTCGTAGAAAATAGCAACTAAAATGATTAAAGATTTTTTCTAAAAATAGAGACTTTGGAAATGAGGATTTTTTGGTAAATAGTATTTTGAATTTAAAATAAGTACTCTAAAAAGGTGGGGAGGTGGATTTTTTTGTTAAAAACTATAAAAGGCAAATTGTTTATAATTATTATGATTATATTAATTATTTTTGGAATTATAGTAACTTTTAACCTTTATTCTTTGATGAACTCGAATAATGGTTTAACAGGGTATAAAAATTTATCTGATGAAACAAATAGAATATCAGAAATAGAAATGAATTTTTTTGAAGCTTCATTGGCTTTAAAAGATTATGTTATTACTTATGACGATAAAATCAAAGATTATTTTATCTCGAAGGTTAACTCTATTAAAAATTACTATAGTGATTCATCAGAAGAATCAGAAACTACCAAATACTTAGTAAATCAAATAAACTCCTATGAAAGGGCTTTTAGTGAAATAGTTAGTTTAAATCAAAAAAAAGAAGAACTTATTAATGTAGATTTTCATAATAATATTGATAAAATGCGTCAAAATATTCTTGATTTTAAAAGAGAATCTCAAAAAAACAATGTTTCTGCTCTTGTTTTTTATACCGATAATTCTATTAAAATATTGGATAATATTTTAGAGTTAACTTCTGTATATTTTTCTTCTAAGTCAGCGGGAGATAAAAAGAGTGTATTAGAAGCCTTAGAGGACCTGAAATCACAAATAGGTTTTTTAGAACTCGGTTTAGTATCAGAGGAAATGTCTCAGCTATTCAAAGAGTTACAATCCACTTTTACTAACCTTGAATCTACCTTCACCCAAATAGTTGAGACAATAGAATCACAAGAACCAATAATACAACAGATGGAAGAAATGAGAGTAGAAATATTAGACCTATTAGAAGAACAAAGAGCGGAGTTAAAAGTACAACAAGACACATTAGGACCGACACTCATAGAAGAAAACAACACAGCCATAATGCTAACAATAATACTAACAGTAATAGCGTTTGTAGTATCAATAATCATGGTCATATATCTAATAAGAAGCATAACAAAACCATTGACAGAGTTCAGAAACAAAATAAACCAATTCAAAGAAGGAGATCTAACAGTAGACTTTGAAAGCAAAAGCAAAGATGAGATAGGACAGATGGCGAATGCACTATCAGAGATGAGCAAAGAATTAAGGAAATCGATGAGTTCAATAAAAGGAGCATCAGAAAAAGTAGATAACGCATCCATAAAACTAACAAAAGCATCCCAAGAAAGCAGGAATAATTCTGAAGAGTTAAAGACACAAATGGATACGATACAGGCATATGCAGAAGAAACAGCAGGTAACGTAGAAGAAGTAACATCAGGAGTAGATGAAGTAGCAAGAGCAGCCCAAGGCGTATCGCAAGATGCCCAAAGATTAACC